>JANXZI010000181.1 GCA_025355595.1 Spartobacteria bacterium | reverse complement strand
CCCGAACTGACCAAGACCTACGCGCCCAACGAAGTCGAAGCCCGCTGGTATCAGCAATGGCTCGATGACAAAGCCTTTGTCGCCGACCCCGCCCGCGTCAGCGAGAAACGCCCCGCGTATTCCATCGTCATCCCGCCGCCGAATGTCACCGGCGTGCTGACGCTCGGGCACGTGCTGAATAACACGATCCAAGACATCCTCGCCCGCCGCGCGCGGATGCTCGGCAAGGAAGTGCTCTGGCTGCCCGGCACCGATCACGCGGGCATCGCGACGCAGAACGTCGTCGAGAAAACGCTTCGCAAGGCCGGTGAAATCAAGCATCGCGACGATCTCGGGCGCGAGGCGCTCGTCGCAAAAATCTGGGAGTGGAAGGAAAAATACGGCGGCATCATTTTGCAGCAGCTCCGCGCGCTCGGCGCGTCGTGCGACTGGTCGCGCACTCGGTTCACGATGGACGAGGACTACTCGCGCTGCGTGTCGCGCGTGTTCGTGAACCTCTACAAGAAGGGCCTTATCTATCGCGGCAAACGCATGGTGAACTGGTGCCCCGCCTCGCTCACCGCGCTCTCGGACGAAGAGGTGATCATGAAGGAGCAGAAGGGCTTCATGTATCACTTCCGCGTGGAGATCGCCGCCGAAGCGCCGCCTGCAACCGTGGCTGCGACGCCCTCGTCGCCGTCCGTTTCTGCGGCGCCCTCGCCGCAGTTCCTCACGATCGCCACCACGCGCCCGGAGACCATCCCCGCCGACACCGCCGTGGCCGTGAACCCGAACGACCCGCGTTACGCGCACCTCATTGGGGGCTTCGTCTATCGCGCACTGCCGCTCGAAGTGCCGAAGGAGCAGCGCCGCATCCCGATCATCGGCGACGATCACGTGGATTTCGCATTCGGCACCGGCGTGCTGAAAGTGACGCCCGCGCACGACAAGGCCGACTACGAAATCGGCCAGCGTCACGGGCTGCCAGTCATTGACGTGCTCACGCCCGACGGGCGCATGACCGCAGAAGCCGGCGCGGACCTCGCGGGCCTCGACCGTTTCGCCGCGCGGAAAAAGGCGCACGAAATCCTCGAAGCCGCGGGTGCACTGGAAAAGGCCGAGCCCTACGTGAACAACGTCGGCTTCAGCGAACGCGCCGACGTGCCCATCGAGCCGCGCCTGAGCGAGCAGTGGTTTTTGAAATACCCGAGCGTGGAGAAGGCGCGCGCGGCCGTGGAGCAAACGGAAACACTGGAAAAAAAGATCACGATCTGCCGGCTGAATCCCGCCGATCTGCCGGGCTGTGATCGTGCGGAATGGCGCGAATCCGCAATGCGCCTCGTGCGGGAGCGAGGTTGGATTGGGGCGTCTTTCCAAAACACGGATACGGGGTGGGATATTCTCGTTCGCCGCAAAAGCCTGTCGCATGCCTTCAACAATCGGAATGACATGGTGATTCGCGCGGTGTCCGCGCTGCCCGAACTCATCCGCACCGCCATTCTCCTGCGAAGCGAGCCGCACGAGCCGCCGCACCCGCGTTTTATAAAGGTGCATCGCTTCATCGCCGCCGTATCGTTGGACGGGGAGATTTTCGCCATTCCGCTCACCGTGAAGGAACTCGCCGACGGGCGGATGCTCTACGACCACAAGGCAAAAAAAGTAGCGTCCGGCGGTAAACCTCTGGTGGCGCATCTCCCGAAGGAGAAGTTGGGCATCCAGCCTGCACCGGGCGCTACGGTCATTACCGTCCGCGAACTCCTCGATGGCGTCAATGAATCATTCGCCGGCTCGCTGAAATTCTATCCGCCGCGCTGGGCGAAGGTGTATGACCACTGGATGACCGGCATCCAGGACTGGTGCATCTCGCGTCAGGTCTGGTGGGGGCATCGCGTGCCGGTGTGGACGAAGCGCGTTCACATGACTAATCGAGAAGCAATCGAAGCAACCATCGTTGTATTTGTTTCCGCAGTTTTGCGTGGTGCTGATGACAGTGAACTCGACGACACGGCAGCAACCATCAATGGCAAGCGATACACTCGGCGAGAACTCCAGTTGGCATTGGAAAACGCCGACACTCAGCACAAGCACGAGGGAGAAATTCGCGTAGCGACGACAAGCCAAACGGTAACCACCACTTTAGAAGGCTTATTATTTTTCCAAGACCCCGACGTGCTCGACACGTGGTTTAGCTCGTGGCTGTGGCCCTTCGCCACGATGGGCTGGCCGGAGAAGACGGACACGCTCGCGAAATTCTACCCGACCACCGACCTCGTCACCGGGCCGGACA
>JANXZI010000095.1 GCA_025355595.1 Spartobacteria bacterium | reverse complement strand
CGCGCACCAATTTTCCCATCGCCTTCGTGGCCTACGATCTCCTTGAATTTGGCGGCAGCGACTTGCGCGCCGAGTCGCTCGAAGAGCGACGGCGCAGTCTCGAAGCTCTCATCGCCGCAGCGAGCAAGCGCCTTCCGGTGAGCACCCCGACGAAAGCCGGCAAGCATGCTGAGGCGCCAATGTTGCCAGGGTTTGAACCAGCGGCCCGAGCCGCGGAGACCGAATCTCCATTGCGTCTTTCAGCGCTCGTGACCGCGCCGTCGTGGCGTGAACTTTCCGACCTGCAGGTCACCGCCCGCGCTCGCGGCGTGGAAGGGCTGATGCTCAAGCGCCGCTCCTCGCCCTATGGCGTCGGACGACAGCGCGGCGACTGGTGGAAATGGAAGATCGATCCGTTCGTGATCGACGCCGTCCTGATCCTCGCGCAACGCGGGAGTGGCCGTCGCGCGAACCTTTACACCGATTACACCTTCGGACTTTGGCACGATGGGAAACTGGTTCCCGTCGCCAAAGCCTACTCGGGTCTCAGCGACGCCGAGATTCTCCAGGTGGATGCTTTTGTGCGGCATCATTCGACGGAAAAGTTCGGCCCTGTTCGCATCGTGAAGCCGGAGCTCGTCTTCGAATTGGCATTCGAGGGCATCCAGAAATCCACCCGGCACAAGGCTGGAGTGGCCGTGCGTTTCCCGCGGATGAATCGCTGGCGGCACGACAAAAAGCCGGAGGACGCGGACACGCTGGAAAACCTCCGCGCGCTGGCAAATCTCGGAGGCATTCCGACGTGAATGCGCCACCAAGCCGGCCCGGCGAGAGGCACGTTCTGCAATGGTTCAAAGGACATGGATGGAAGTCATTCAAATTCCAGCGCGAAGCGTGGAGCGCCGCTTTGTCCGGCGAGAGCGGGCTCATTCACTCGCCCACAGGCACGGGCAAAACGTATGCCGTGGCCATTCCGCCGTTGATCGAATGGCTGAACGAAAATCCAAAAACGTCAGCCTGGCCGAAGACCGTTCCACTTCGCGTGCTCTGGATCACGCCGCTCCGCGCACTCGCGAATGACACCGCGCAATCCGTCCTCGCGCCTATCACCGATCTCGGGCTGCCGTGGACCGTCGAACTGCGCACCGGCGACACTTCATCCGCGGCGCGCGCGAGGCAGCGCGAGCGGCTTCCGACGGTTTTTGTCACCACGCCCGAGAGTCTGTCGCTGCTGCTTTCGTATCCTGGCATGCGCGACAAAATGGAATCGCTGCGCACCATCGTCGTGGATGAATGGCACGAGTTGCTCGGCACCAAGCGCGGAATCCAAACGGAACTCTGCCTCGCTCGTTTGCGGACTTGGTTTCCAAATTTGAAGACGTGGGGTTTGTCCGCGACGCTCGGAAATCTGGAGGAAGCTTTGCATGTCCTCGTCGGCCGGACAGGCGTGGCGAAGATGATCTCGGGCGATTTGAAAAAGCGCATCGAGGTCGAGACTCTCATCCCCGCTGACCTCGAAAAATTTCCCTGGGCCGGGCACCTCGGACTGAATCTTTTGCCCGCAGTCATCGAACGCCTCGCGCAGGCGAAGACCACGCTGCTTTTCACAAACACTCGCTCGCAAACCGAGATTTGGTATCGCGCACTGGTCGAGGCCCGACCGGAATGGACGGACGAAATCGCGCTGCATCACGGATCCATCGATCGGCAGGTCCGGCAGGAAGTGGAAGCGCGGCTGCGCGCGGGAACGATTCGCTGCGTGGTCTGCACTGCGAGCCTCGATCTCGGCGTGGACTTCTCGCCAGTCGAGCAGGTGATCCAGATCGGCGCGCCCAAAGGCGTCGCCCGCATGTTGCAGCGCGCGGGACGCAGCGGGCATCGGCCCGGCGCGGTGAGCCGGATCGTCTGCGCGCCCGCACACGCTTTGGAATTGGTCGAGTTCTCCGCCGTGCGCGAAGCAATTGCCGCGCGCGAACTGGAGTCCCGCATTCCTTTGGAGCGACCGCTGGATGTGCTGGTGCAGCATCTCGTCACCATCGCGCTCGGGAGCGGCTTTCGCGGAAGCGCGATGCTCGCCGAGGTGCGTTCCAGCCACGCCTACCGCGACCTCACTGAGACGGAGTGGAAGTGGTGCCTGGATTTCGTCACACGCGGCGGAGCGACGCTCAAAGCTTACCCGCAGTTTTCCCGCGTCAGAATTTCCGGCGACGATTTCACCGTGCCCGATCCGTTCATCGCCAAGCTGCACCGCCTGTCCATCGGCACGATCACGAGCGACAGCGCGATGGCGGTGCGTGTGCTGCGCGGGCCGATGCTCGGCACCATCGAGGAGTCATTCATCGGCCGACTAAAACCGGGCGCGAAGTTTTCCTTCGCCGGACATGCGTTGGAACTGATCCGCGTGCGCGACATGACCGCGTATGTCCGCCGCACGAAAAAATTCTCCGGCGTCGTGCCGCAATGGATGGGCGGGCGAATGCCGCTTTCCTCGCAGCTCGCAAAAGTCGTCCGGCGAAAACTGTCGGAGGCGCGGCGGGGTAAATTCATCGGATGCGAAATGCGCGCCGTGAGGCCGGTCCTCGAAATCCAGAACCTCTGGTCGCGCATTCCCGAGCCGGACGAATTGCTCATCGAGCGCGTGCGGATGCGTGACGGCGTGCATCATTTCATCTTCCCGTTCGCAGGCCGGCTCGTGCATGAGGGCCTCGCCGCGCTCATCG
>JANXZI010000075.1 GCA_025355595.1 Spartobacteria bacterium | reverse complement strand
ATACGCGGCGGCAAACCGCGTCGCCATCGTCGGTCGCGGCAGCGGCACAGGTCTCAGCGGCGGCAGCGTGCCCTCGAACGGCTGCATCGTCCTTTGCACCGCGCAGATGGATCGTGTGCTCGAACTCGATGAGAAAAATCTGACGATCCTCGTCGAGTCCGGCGTCATCACGCAGAAGGTCACCGACCTCGCCGACAGCGTGGGCCTGCTCTACCCGCCCGATCCTGGCTCGATGAAAATTTCCACCATCGGCGGCAACGTTGCCGAAAACAGCGGCGGCCTGCGCGGACTGAAGTACGGCATCACGCGCGATTACGTGATGGGCATGGAGGTCGTGCTCGCCGACGGCACGCTCGTGTGGCTCGGCAACAAATGCGTGAAGGACGTCGCGGGTTACTCGATGAAGGACATCTTCATCGGCAGCGAGGGCACGCTCGGCATCATCACCAAAGTGCTGCTCAAGCTCGTGCCGAAGCCCGCCGCGAAAAAGACCATGCTCGCGACCTACGCGCGCATGGACAGCGCGAGCGACACCGTCTCCGCGATCATCGCCGCGAAGATCATCCCCTGCACGCTGGAGTTCCTCGACAAAATCACGATCAAGTGCGTCGAGGACTTCGCAAAGATTGGCCTGCCGCTCGATGCCGAGGCCATCCTGCTCATGGAGACTGACGGCCATCCCGCTGCCGTCGAAGACCAGGCCGCGCAGATGGTCGAAATCGCAAAACGCTGCGGCGCGACGAGCGTGCAAATCGCGCAGACCGCCGAGGAATCCGTGCGCCTCGCCAGCGCGCGACGCTCTGCATTCAGCGCGCTCGCACGAGTCTCACCGACGACGATTTTGGAAGACGCCACCGTCCCACGCAGCGAGCTGTCGAAAATGATCCGCTTCATCCAGGACGTCGGCGCGCGGCACGATCTGAAGATCGGTACCTTCGGCCACATGGGCGACGGGAACCTGCACCCGACCTTTCTCACCGACGAAAAAAACACCGCCGAGATGGTCCGCGTCGAACTTGCGATGCAGGAAATCTTCGACTTCGCGATCTCGCTCGGCGGCACGATCACCGGCGAACACGGCGTCGGTCTCGCAAAGAAACCGTTCCTGCGAAAAGCCATCGGCAACGCGAGCTTCGATCTGATGAAGCTGCTGAAGAAGTCCCTCGACCCGCTCGGCATTCTGAATCCGGGAAAGATTTTCGACTGAGCGCGGTTTGCTTTTCAGCCACCGGCCCTTCGACGGCCAGCATGCAAAACATCGCCGAGGCCGTGTGTGCCGAAAGTCCGTCTTGAGTGGTAGGAGCACCGGATTTCAACGCGGAGGCGCAGAGGAAAATGGAGAAGCTCGCTGAGGAATTCCCTGCTTTCCCCTCTGCGGAACTCTCATCCCCACTCTGCGCCTCTGCGTTAAACAGGGACTCTCGTTTCACTTCCGTTCAGCGAAGGCCCGTGCGTTTTTGTGGTGTCGAAGGAGCGCCGCCCGCACCACGCGCCGGGACGGGCGCAGGCTTCGGCTTCGCCAACGGTTTCTCCTCCAGCCGAAAACCCCGGCGCCTGAACTCCGCGGCTACGTCGCTGAGCAAGCCCCAATTTTGTTTCGTGCCCGTGCCTGCCGCGGCGACGGAGGCAGGATTCGACGTCACCGGCTGCGCTGCCGGGATCTGGATACCCTGCCGGGCGGGAGCAGTCGGCGGGGTGCTTCCCTCATCAGCACTTTTTTCGGCAGGTCTGCCTTCCACGGCATCGGGCTCTGCCTTCGGCGACGCTGCCAGGACATTCAGCGGTGCATTGCTCTGCTTGGCGAAATCAAACGTGCGATTGCGGCCCGGAATCACGCTCCTTGCGACGCCCTCGGCTGGCTTGTGGCCGGGTGGCTTCTTCAGCGGCCCCACCAGCGTTTTGGGCAGGCGATCACGTTGCTCGCTGGAAGGTGGCGGTAAACTGATGCAAGCCTTCTTGTCCTCCGCGGATTGCTTCGGCACCTGCTGTGTCTGCTGCGGATTTTGATTTTTTGGGGCGGGATCACTCTGGATCGGTGCCACGCTTGCAGGCTCCGGCTCCGGCTCCACAGCCGTCTCGGCGCTGGTTCCGCCACCTTGCGGAACGACTCGCATCCCCTTCCGATATTTGCGCGCGTCACGCCGTCCGCCGCATTCGGGTCTTTGGTTGCAAAGCCACACGGAGCCATCGCCCTCCTTGACCTCGTCCATTTCCGCGCCGCATTCCGCGCAATGCGGCATGGTCATTTCCACCTTGGTCATGAACTTCGGGATCCACGGCGTGATCTCGAGCAACTTCTCGTCCGGCGTTGCGCGTGCCTGCGTGAGCACGGCGTCCAGCGTCTTTCCGCTGATGAGCTTGATGTTTTTCGTCTTTGCGAAATGCCGCGCGTCCCATGTGTAGCCGCAGGAAGCGACGAAAAGACCGCCCGTGACGTTGGCATCCGCCATCGCTTCGTGGAGTTCGCGCACCAGATGCGCATCCACCCGGTGAAAGTTCGTGAAATTATGGCATTGCACGAGGAGGCGCTCCGACTTGCGGGCGAGCTTGAAACGGCTGGACTTTCCGCTGCTGAGCGCCGCAGGCAACGAGATCCGATAGCCCTGCCGCTGGTAAACCACCGCCACCAGCAGCTCGAATTCCTCGGCCGTGATCTTATGCACCCGGTGCTTCATCGTATATTTCTCCGAATCGGACTCGGGCATTACCGCCATGTAATCCGGCACAAAACCCGCCTCCTGTTTCCGCCGCCTGGCCCTGGCCACCCACATCATCCCGATGAAGACCACCGGAATCGCGCTCAGCTCGGCGGCATATTGCTTCATGCGCAGCCAGACTTGGGAAAGTGCCGCCTTGCTCTTGCCAGAGACCAGTTCCGGCATTGCGGGCAGCTTGATTGCGGGGGACTGACCGCCCGCGCCCGGAGGGGTGCCGGTCTGCCCCGCGACTGTCCCCGCCGCCGGATTTTCGCCGGACTTCGGTTCGGGCGTGTCGCCCGGCTTTCCCACTGGCGGCGATCCGGCGGCGTTTCCACCGGCGAGAGGAACGGGTGAACCTCCGGTTGGTGTCACCAATTCGATGCCAAGTTCCGTCATGTCGGATGGATCCCCGCGCTTGCCGTAGAGTTTCTCGCTCAGTTCTTTTGACAGTTCACCCCGGGTCGCCTGCCCTGAGACGAGCCGGAACGCACTCTTCAGCACGGTTCCCCTCAGGTCCTCCTCTTCATTTGTCACCGCCGCACCGTCCGCACCCGGAGTCCCCGCGCCACCCGATCCCCCCGAGAAGAGGCCGACGCCCCGCCTCATCCCAGTCGCAGACAGCATGACGAGGGCGACAAATATCCCCAATTTCATCAGGAGTTTGAACACGATGCGCATCGCAAGAATGACGTAGCAACCCTCAGGCCACCCGCCCGGCCGTGTTCGTCCCGCGGGTTGATTCCGGCGAGATTTGCGACGGTTCAATCGAACTAATTTCACCTCCCGGAATCGCCAGGACGGAGTCTGTGAGCTTTGGCATCCGACAAGGATGAACGAGCTTTGTAGCAACGACTGGCAAACTGCACTTGAGGTTCCTGTTGAGGCGCGCCAAGGCGCAGAGGTGCAAAGAAAACCATCTTCCTTGGCGTCTTTGCGCCTTTGCGTGAGCGCTCTCCGACGATAGTTTCTCCAACGCGGAAATGAACGTTCGCGCTTGCCCGCTGCACGCTTCTTTCCGCACCGTCCTTATTCGCACATGCACGCACCTGCCATCGAGACTCCACTCCCGCCCTCGCCCGGCGCGAAGCCGTTCTATTTGAAGGAACTCGATTTCGGCGTGCTCTCGCAGTGCATCCACTGCGG
>JANXZI010000047.1 GCA_025355595.1 Spartobacteria bacterium | reverse complement strand
TCAGCGTGAGCGGCTACGAGGTGGTGAAGAGCTGGCTCGGCTTCCGCATGAAGCAGCGCAGCGGACGCAAGAGCAGTCCGCTCGACGACATCCGCCCCGCCGCATGGACCGCCGCGCTCACCACAGAACTGCTCGAACTGCTCTGGGTGCTCGAAGCCACCGTCGCCGCGCAGCCGGAATTGAACGCGCTCCTTTCCGAAATCCACGCGTCGCCACTTTTCACCGGCGCCGATTTCCCCACGCCCACCGCCGCCGAACGCAGCGCGCCGGGGGACGATCCCGCGGACCCTCAGACCGTCATGGAAATGTGATGCGTCCCGCGTACCCGCCGGGGCGCATGGATTTGTAGGGCGGGTTCCGGGCGTGTTACCCCGGCGGATTTCCGTCAGCGCTCCGGGCTGTTGCACATTGCGCGGGTCGCATTCGGAGAAGCGAGGAAAAGGGGCTGCCGGGACTACGCCAAGACAAACACGAGCGAGGCACTCACCGCGCTGCGCTCCAACTCGCGGCACAGAAGACAGAGCGCGTCGCGATACGCGGCAAGTTGCGGGGCGTAGCGGGCTTCGATGGCTGCGCGCTCTTTCGCGGAGGAAAAGCGGTCGGTCTTGAAGTCCACGATCTGCGCGCGCAGCGGTTTCCCTTCTGCGTCGCGCCAGAGCACGACGCGATCAAAGGATCCGCTGACGACTTCGTGGCGACCTTCGATATCACGGACGACCGCAAACCGCCGCTCGCGCCACAGCTCGATCGTCTCACCCGCACCGGCAGCGGGATACGAAAGGGCGCGGTGCAGTTCCGTTCCGGCGCTCCGTGCTTCCTCGGTGAGAGCACGCGCCCACGCCGCGAGATTGCGGCGCTCAAGCTCGGGAGCGGTTTCGGCAGCGGCGGTGATCCAGTGCTCGCTGTCCGGCAGTCCGTCCTCAAGCCACGCAACCTGTCGCAGCCACTCATGGACGATCTCGCCACGGCGCAGCGAGGCCCGGTTTGCCGGCGAGAGGATTCGCTCGATGCTGATGGCGCCGCTTTCGTTCGCGCCGGAAGGTGTCACTTGCACCGTGCGACCATACGTTGAGGCGAGCAGTGAGTTTTCCACGAGGACATCACCCGCCACGCCGGGATCGCTGCCGTCCGCCGCGACATTCGTGCGGCCGCGGGCTTCCTCGCTGGTGCGGAATGTCACACCATCAAATTCTTCCGTCACGCCGTCTTCGCCGACGGGCAGCAGCGCGGTGCGGAGCAGGAGGGCGGCTGGCACTTTTGCGGAGTCGCGCAGGACGATGTCGAGGAAGGATCGCGCGCGCGTCATGGCGACGTAGAGCACGCTCAGCTCCTCGATGAAATCCTCGCGGAGATTTCGCTGCACGAGATCGTCGAGGCCCATGAGCGGTGCTTGTTCCTTCGATGGCACGATGTGGAAGGTGCCATCCGGATCGTGGAGGATGGGCGTGCCGTGTCCTCCGGACTGCGCGTCTATGTCCACGAGGATCACGGCCTCGAATTCCAAGCCCTTCGAGACATGGATGGTCATCACGCGCACGCCCGAGCCGCCGGGCCGCTCGATGCGCCGCGCGCGGACATGTGCGACAAATTCCGAGAGCCGTCCCGGGCCGCGGGCGTCGAACTCGCGCGCGACTTCGAGCAACTGTTCGCAGCGCTGGCGATCGTGAACACTGCACGCTGCGGCGAAGGCCGGATGCCGGATCCATTCGCGGAGCACCGTCGCAAAGCCGCGCTCCATGATCCGATGGCGCAGCGTGCGCGCGAGTTTTTCATCGCCGACGCACCGGGACTCATCCGAGTCCGCAAATCCGAAGACGGTGGCGAGCGGGCTTTGCGTGACGAGGTGATGCGCGGCGGTGCTGCCGGGGTGATCGAGCCACGTGATCACGCCGAGGATGATTTCGACGGCGCGCGAATCCGTGAGGGGATTGCCGCCCTCGCCGCTCACATCCACATCGGGATGCGCGGTGCGCAACGATGCGATGAGGCGTGGCATGAGCGCGTTCTTGCGGAGCAGGACGGCGATTTTCCGCTGCGGATCTTCGGCGAGATGCGTGGCGACAAGTTCGAGCGTCTTCGCGACGAGCGCCTGCTTGTGCGTCTCGGTGTCGCCGTCGGGAATGTTCGCTACTTTCAGCAGGCGCACGCGGCCTTGCAGATTTTTCACGATGTCCGCCGCCTGGTGTTCGGGAAATTCCGCCGCCCACTCGCGGCCTGCGGATTCGAGCGCCTCCTTGTCTTTCGCATCGTCGTCGAGCCACGGCTCGCGCAGTCGTCCGAACGTGCGGTTCACTGCCGCGAGCACGGCGGGGCTGGAGCGGAAACTTTGATCGAGCGTCTTCTCGACGCCCGCGCCGATGCGTGCGCCGAGTTCGCGCAGAGGCTCGTGCATGAGCGCGCGGTCGCTGCCGCGCCAGCCGTAGATGGCCTGCTTTTCGTCGCCGACGATGAGCACTTCGCCGCCGGTCGAGCCCACCTCCTCGACGATGGGCTGGAAGAAGCGGAACTGCAGCCGGCTCGTGTCCTGGAATTCATCGAACAGCACATGCTCGTATCGCGTGCCGATGCGGAAATAGAGATCGCTGCAATCAAAGGCCGCTACCGTGACCATCGCCGCGACATCGCCGAACGTGTAGGTGCCGCCGGAAAAATTTTCCGCGCGCCGGTGCTGCGCGTAGTGCGCGCCGAGCCAGCGCAGCGCGTTCTCGCGTGCAAGGTGGCGCGTGCGCAGCGCCTCGGATGCGCGCTCCGTGAGCGGGTGCAGCGCATCGCGAAGCTCGGGCGGGATCGGGTGGCGTTGAAAATCGCCGCCGAGGAAAATCCGTTCAGCGAGCGTGATGTCGAGAAGCGGGATGGCTTCCGCGCCGGGTTGGAGCATGTGCGCGATTTTATCGAGCGCGTTCGCCCATGCCTTTGGTGGTTTCTTGTCACCCTTGTTTCGCGGAATCCATGCGGAGCGTTCGGCGAGTATCCTCGTGATGCTCGTGAGTTCCGCGCTGCTCCAGCGGCGCGGCTCGGGCTCGGTGAATTCGGCAGTCGGGTCGCCCTCCGTTTTCATCGCGGAAAATTCCGGCGCGAGATCGCGCAGCGCGTCGAGCATGGAGCTGATGACGCCGCGTCGGAATGTCCACAGTGCTGCGCCGAGGCTGCGGTGATCGGTCGCGTTCAGCAGCGCGTGCAGCGTGCGGCGGAGCAGGTCGGCTTCGGCTTCATTCGCCGCCATGCTCCAGTCCGGCGCAAAGCCGAGGTCGCTGGAGAAGGCCTTCGCGATTTGCCCGAAGAACGCATCCATCGTGGAGATCGCGAGACGGTCCACATGTGCGGTGAGCGAGGTGAGGAGCCGCGCGCAGTGCGCGGCGGAGAGAGGCAGGCCGAGTTGCTTCGAGAGAAATTTGCGGCGCGATTCCGAGAGCACGGCCTCGGCGACAAGACGCAGGACGCGGTCGAGGATTTCCCCCGCGGCGGCTCGCGTGAAAGTGGTCGCGAGGATCGCGGCGGGATTCCGCGGCTGCCCGGCGAGCTCGCCTTCGAGCAGGATGCGGATGAACGACATCGCGAGTTGGAAAGTTTTTCCCGAGCCTGCGGATGCGCGGATGACGGTGAGCGGCATGGCTATTCCTCCTCCTCGTTTTCGACCGGCAGGCCGTTGAGTCCGCAGAGCGCGTGGAAGACGGGGTCTTCGTTGCCGGAGATTTTTCCGACATCGCGGCAGCCTTCGCCGCTGCACACCTCGGCGACGATTTGCGCGGCGCGCTCCCAGGCCTCGGGGATCAGCTCCGGATCAAATGGCCCGGTGATCCCGGCGTCGTCGCGCTTCGGTGGGAGATTGAAATAGACGAGTTCGAGTCCGTCGCCGGGGTCGGAGATTTCTCCGGCGAGGCCGAGTGCGGGCAGCAGCTTCACGTAGAGCGGGAGCTGGAGGTCGCGCCACTCGCGCAGCTTCGGCGCGAAGTGCGCGGCGGTCGGCTGTCGCACGATCGAGGAGGTCTTGTAGTCAATCACTCGCACCCGCCCGTCGGAGTGAATGTCCACGCGGTCTATGCGACCCTTCAGCATCACATCGTCCGGCGCGCCGGGCACGGTGAACGGCACCTCGACTGCGCCGCCGCGTTCCACATAGGCGATCTGCCAGCCTTCGGCAAAAAGCTCCGCCTGTTTCTCGGCGAAAATGCGCAGCCGTTCCTCGAGCGAATGCATCTGCGCGGTGACGGGCGGCAGCGGATGACGCCCGTAGCGGCCGTGCATGAAATCGTGCAGCGCGGCCGTGGTCTCGCGCTCGATCTCGGCGGCGGTGAGCTTCGGCGAGGCGTGGAGGTGGCGTGCGGCGAAGTCCTCGAGCACGGAGTGAATCGCGGAGCCAAATGCGCCGCCGTCGAGTTCGTCCGCGGAGTCGTCCTGCACTTTCAGACGGCGGACGTGCTGGAAGTAGAACAGCCGCGGCGATGCGAGATACGTGCGGAAACTCGTGACGCGGAAGCTGCGGAACGCGCGCATTTTTTCCACATCCGGCTGCGGCGGCTGGAGGCCGGGCGAAGCGTGCAGGAGCTGCGGCGCGCTGGGCGTCTCGGCGATGAGCGCGAGCAGGCGTGAGGCGAGAGCGCGATCCTCGGGCGCGCGGAGCAGCAGGCGGCTGGGGCGTGCGGGCGTCCCTTCGGCGGTGCGGCGCGGCGCGATGAGCGCGAAACGTCCGTGTGCACGGCGGCTCTGCCACACGCTGTGCAGCGTGTATTGGTCGCGCGCGAAGTGGCTCGCGCGGCAGGGCAGGCCGAGACTTTCGCGGAGCGGATCGAGGAGCAGCGGCTCGCTGGTCGCGCCTTGCGGGAGGCTGCCGTCGAAGACCGAGGTGACGAGGAGCGCGGGCGCGTCGTCGGAGGCGGCTTCGAGCCAGCCGGCGAGTTCGACGGCGCCGGGCTGCTCGGGCTCGGGGACTTCGGCGCTGCCAGCGATGTCAGCGAGGAGACGCAGGAGTTCGGCGGGGGAAAATTGCGCGGTGGCCTCGCGGGGCAGGCATTCGATTTCGTCGAGCGCCTTGCGGATGGATTCCAAGGCGGGGACGAGCGTGCGATCCTCGTCGGCGTGAGGTGTGATGTGGCGTCCGTCGTAGATGCGGAGCAGCAGTGCGGTGACATCCTCGGGGAAGTGATCGCTGCGGATCACGGCGAGGCGTGCGAGTGCGTCGAGCGCGGATGCGACGGGCGATTCGCTCTCGCAGAGTGTGCCATCGATCCGCGCGGGGAGATGAGTCTCGAAAAATCCGTCGAGTTTCGCCGCGAGAAAATTCCCGGAGAGCCGCAGGTCCGGATGACGCGCGAGCGCGGCGACGCTCTCGTAGCTCGGCGGTTCGGTGCCGCTGCGGTCGAGGAAGTCGGCGAACTGCGAGAGCAGCACGAGCACGGAGCTGCGCGAAACGGGAAGGCCCTCGGCGGTGCGTGCCGGGATGCCGGCGTCTGCGATGCCCTGCTGCAAGGCGGAGAGCGCGCCGCTCTCAGGCACGGCGACGGTGATCGCGGACGACGCGAGGCCCGCATTTTTCCACGCACGGATCAGCTCCGCGCAGCGCACAGCCTGCTCGCGCACTCCGCGGACGACGTGGATTTCGCCGTGCTCGAAACGGCATCCGCGCTGCGACCAGTGCGCGGATTTCAGCCGGCCCCAGTCGTCGAAGCCGGCGGCCTCGGCCTCCGGCGCGTGGATGAAAATGAGCGGATCATTTTTCAGCAGTGCGAGCAGCGATACGGGCACGGGCGGGAGCTCGACGATGCCCGCGAGCGCGACGCGCTGCTCCGGGGCTCGGCCGGTCGCGAGGAGTCCCGTGCGCCACGCGGCGGGATCCATGAGGCTCCACCCTGCGAGGATGGCGCGGTAGTCGCCGAGCAGTTGTTGCAGCGCGAGCCAGCGCGGCTGCTCGAGTTCGGCGGCGTCGGGGACGAGGCGGGCGAGGATTTCAAATGCGCCTGCGAAGTCTGTGCCGGACGTGCTGAGGTCGCGCCACGTGCGCTCGAGGAAGGTCGCGAGGTGGCGGCGGCGGGCGCTGCGGTCGGGGCCTGCGGGCGCGTTCCAGACTTGTGCGAGCAATGCCTCCGGCGCGCGTCCGAGTGCGGCGGCCCAGGCGAGGCGTTGCGCGAGCGTGCCGGCGACGGCAGGGGCGCGTCCGAAAAGTTCCTCCGCGAGCGAGCCGGGCGTGGTGATGCGCGGCGGGATGAGTGCGCGGCCTGCGCGCTGTGCTTCCGAAGCGAGCAGGCCGAGGAGCCGGCGGCTCGCGGCGCGGCCGCGCACGACGATGAGCCATGTGCTGAGATCAGCATCGCGCGAACCGGGTGACTCGGTGGCGCTGTCCGCGATCATCCGCGCGGCCACGGCAGGCAGCAGGGGGGAAGACCACGGGAGGAAGACGCGCATGATGCGCGGTTATCGGGATTTCATGCGGCGGACGGAAGCGGGGAATTTTTTGAACATCGAACATCCGACATCCAACACTGAAGATCCAACACGCCGAACTTCTCCAGTTGCGTGACAAGGTGGGGCACGGGGCCGAATGGACGCGAGGTTGAGCGTGACCCTCCGGGCACGCTGAGGACGGACCCAAGTGCGAGGCCGGAAACGCGTCCGGAGGTCGCGTTCCACCGCGCTTGCGCGCGGCTTTGGC
>JANXZI010000773.1 GCA_025355595.1 Spartobacteria bacterium | reverse complement strand
CGCTTTTCCCGTGGCTCGACGTGCTCGGCAACGTGATCTTCGGCCTGAAGCTGAAGCCGGACCTGAGCAACAAGGATCGCATCGAAGTCGCGCGCTACTACCTTCACCTCGTCGGCCTCGACGGCTTCGAGCACGCAAACATCCACGAGCTAAGCGGCGGCATGAAGCAGCGCGTCGCCCTCGCCCGCGCGCTCGCGCCAAACCCGCGCGTGCTGCTCATGGACGAGCCCTTCGCCGCGCTCGACGCGATGACGCGCGAACAGCTCTACGGCGACTTGCAAAAAATCCACGCGGCGCGGAAAAAGACGATCCTCTTCGTGACGCACAACGTCCGCGAAGCCGTGTGCCTCGGCGACCGCGTGCTGCTTTTCTCCCCGCGGCCGGGGCGCATCCGGAAGGAGTTCAAGGTCACGCTCCCGCGCCCGCGCGAATTCAACGACACCGCGATGGCCACGCTCGCCGCGGAGATCACCGGCGAACTCAAGACGATCCTCGCTCCTGGGAACAGCACCTCCACTTCAACGATCCGATCCCGTTGAGCGCACCGATGCATTCATCCGATCCAGCACCATGAAGCCTTTCCTCGCCGCCCTCGTATTTTTCGCCGTGCTCCTCGGCGCGTGGGAATTTGCCTCGCACCAGGCCGGCGTGTCGCCCGTGCTCATGCCCGCGCCCTCCGATGTGGCGCGCTACCTCCTCGGCGCGGCGCGCGACAGCACGCTCGCCGAAGCCACGCTCGTGACCATGAAGCGCCTCATGCTCGGCTACCTCGCCGGCATCGCCATCGGCATCCCGCTCGGGATGCTCACCGCGCGCTTCAAATTTCTCCACAACACCGTCGGCACGATCGCGCTCGGCCTGCAGACGCTGCCGAGCGTGTGCTGGGTGCCGCTCGCGCTCATGTGGTTCGGGCAGACGGAGACGGCCATGCTTTTCATCGTCGTGATGGGCACCGTGTGGGCTGTCATCCTCGCCACCGATCACGGCATCCGGCAGATCCCGCCGCTCTATCGCGAAGCCGCGGCCACGATGGGCTCGAAGGGATTTCACCTCTGGTTCCGTGTCCTCGCGCCGGCGTCGCTCCCGCACATCGTCAGCGGCACGAAGCAGGGCTGGGCCTTTGCGTGGCGCTCGCTCATGGCGGCGGAAATCTACGTCACCATCGTCGGCAGCGACGGCATCGGCCACATGCTGCACTACGGCCGCGAACTGCACGCGATGGATCAGGTCGTCGGCCTCATGTTCGTGATCATCGTCATCGGTTTCCTCGCCGACAAAATCCTCTTCAGCCCGTGGGAGCGGTTCCTCCACCGCCGCTGGGGCCTCACCAACTCCTAACCTCACCCGTTATGACCGCCATCAAACCGCACACCTCCGAACCCTGGATCGAAATCATCCGCCGCAAAGTCGGCGCGATGCGGTTCGGCAGCGTGAATCTCACGATTCACGACGGACGCGTGACGCAAGTCGAAGCCACGGAAAAAACACGCCTGCCCGCTGAGGGCGACGCGTGATTCGCGAAAGGAGAATGCAGAGTGACCGCACTCGACCTCCTCGATCACGCTCGGAGGAACATTGACGGTTTCCACGCCGAGGAGGGAATCATCCATACCGCCTACGACGGCATCCTGAGCGCGCCTCCCGGCGCACGCCCGCAGCCCTTCGAGATCATCCTTGAGACGCCGACCGAGGCACCCATGCACCTCCAGCGCGGGGCCTTCGTCCTCGCGCTCGTGGAAATCCTCACGCACTATCGCCGCTTCATCGCGTACGGCGGCGATCTCTAAATTTTCCACCGGCACGCGCCGGGGACATCTCCAAAAAACACATCACTCGCCGACCGGACTTCCGGAGGTGTGTGGAAGCCAAAACGCATCCAAACACCATGACCACGAAACATATCCTGAGCGGCGGCATCACGCTGCTCCTCGCCACATCAGCCTTTGCCGCGACGGCGGCAGACAGCACAAAAAAGCCCGCCGCCAAACCCGAACAGAAGGCCGAGCCCGCATCCGAGACGCTCACCTTCGCCAATGGCCTCCTCACCCTCGACTTCGAGGAGCGGCTCCGCTGGGAGTTCCGCGACAACAACAAGGACTTCGACAAGTCCGTGAACGACCCCCGCGATGACGGCTGGATCCTCAGCCGCTTCCGGCTGGGCCTCATGGTCAAGCCGACCGACTGGCTAAAAGTTTACGCCCAAACCCAGGACACCCGCGAATGGTTTTCCTCGCGCGGCAATGTCCCCGGCGTGAACGGCGTCGAGGGTGGCGACTCCTTCGATCTGCGCCAGGCTTACGTCGAGCTGGGCAATGTGAAGCAATTCCCGCTCACCCTCACCGTCGGGCGGCAGGTGCTGGACTACGGTGACCGACGCCTCGTCGGCGACAGCAGGTGGGGCAACTTCGGCCTCACATTCGACGCCGTGAAGCTCCACTACGAGAACCGCCGATTCTGGGTGGATGCCTTCGTCGCGCGCCCCGTGCAGTTTCGCAACGGCACCTTCGACGACAGCGACAGTGCCGACAACTTCTTCGGCATCTACGGCGGCACGGACATCCTCGGCTTCCAGACCACCGAGTTGTATTTCCTCTACCGCGACAAGGCCGACGCGCAGCCCGATCTCAGCCCGGCCAACGCGAAGAACCCGGACGGCACCTATCGCGGCCCTGCCCAGCGCATCGCCACCGTCGGCACGCGTTGGAAGTCGAAAAAGGACGCGCTTCACGGCTTCGACTACAGCGCTGAGTTGGCCTGTCAGTTCGGCGACCTGTGGACCAGCGACCGATCCACGAAGCGCCTGAATCACCACGCCTTCGCCCTTGCCCTCACCGGTGGCTACACGTGGGAAAACCTCGCGTGGAAGCCCCGCCTCGGCCTCGAATACGACTACGCCAGCGGCGACAAAAACTCCAAGGACGGCAGTAGCCAGTCCTTCCAAAACCTCTTCCCGTCAAATCACCAGCAATACGGATTCATAGACATCTTCGACTGGCGCAACCTCCACGACGCCCGCGTCTCCTTTAGCGCCAAGCTGCACAAGAATCTGGAGCTCACTCTCGACTACCACGCCTTCTGGCTCGCGGAGAGCACGGATTACTGGTACGGCGGCAACAGCGGCAACAGCACCCTGCGCACGACGACCCCCTCCACGACCAAAACGACCTCCACGACCAGCAAGGGTGTCACGACGGTCAAGAAAGTCACCACACCGGGCAAGGATGTGCGCACCATCGGCGCGAGCAATTTCGCCGGCCACGAAATTGACCTCACCGCGAACTGGAAGGTGAACAAGCACCTCAGTTTCCTCGTCGGCTACAGCCACTTCTTCGCCGGTGCCTACCTGCGCCAGACCGGCAGCGCCAGCGACGCCAACTTTGGCTACGTTCAGGCCACGCTGAGCTTTTAGGCAAGAGCGACCGCAACTCGCCCACACACCGCCGCCGTGTCCGCAGGGGCGCGGCGGCGGTCGCGCGGTCAGGCAGTTCGGGCTGAACTGCCCAAACCACATTTCCGCGCCGGAAAAATTTCGCCTTCCCGTTTCGCAGGACTATGTTCGGCACGATGAATCCGTTCCAGCAACGCTGCCTCGACGTGACGCGCCGCCACTTCCTGCGCGACTGCGGCGTGGGCCTCGGAAAAATCGCGCTCGCGGGACTGCTCACGGATTCGCTTCGTGCGGGCGTGGCGGCACCTGCGAGTCTGCTCGCACCGCGGCGACCGCATTTCACCGGCAAGGCAAAGCGCGTCATCCATCTCTTCATGGCGGGCGCGCCGTCGCAGCTTGAGCTGTTCGACTACAAGCCGGAACTCGCAAAGCTGGAAGGCAAGCCGCTGCCGCCATCCGTCATCGGCGGCCAGCGCTATGCATTCATCCGGCCCGATGCGGCGGTGCTCGGACCGCGCTACAAATTTTCCAAGCATGGAAAATCTGGCGCGGAACTGAGCGAGATGCTGCCGCACCTCGCGAAGGTCGCCGACGAAATCTGCCTCGTGAAATCGGTGAGCACCGATCAGTTCAACCACGCGCCTGCGCAGATTTTTTTCAACACGGGCTTCTCGCAGCCGGGCCGTCCGTGCCTCGGCTCGTGGGTGCTTTACGGCCTCGGCGCGGAGACGCAGGAGCTGCCCGCATTCGTGGTGATGAGCACCGGCAGCGGGCTCAGCGGCGGCTCGGCGCTGTGGTCGAGCGGCTTCCTGCCGACGACGTACACTGGCACGCGCTTCCGCAATCAGGGCGATCCGATTTTGAACCTCGGCAATCCCGCGGGCGTGGATGCGAGGCTCCAGCGCGACACGATCGATCTCGTCCGCACGCTGAATGAGCGCCAGCTCACGCAGACCGGTGATCCGGAAATCGCGACGCGCATCGCAAATTACGAGATGGCCTTCCGTCTCCAGACCAGCGCGCCGGAGCTGATGGACCTGCGCCACGAGAGCAAGGAGACGCTCGAACTTTACGGCTGTGATCCCGCCAAGGCGTCCTTCGCCCGCGCGTGTCTCCTCGCGCGCCGCATGATCGAGCGTGGCGTGCGTTTTGTGAATATCTACCACGAGGGCTGGGACGCGCACAGCGATGTCGCTGGCAACGTGAAGAACAACTGCGCGAAGACCGATCAGGCCAGCGCCGCGCTCGTGCTCGACCTCAAGCGCCGCGGATTGCTCGATGATACGCTCGTGATCTGGGGCGGCGAATTTGGACGCACCCCGATGGTCGAGACGAACCCGTCGCTCGGTCGCGCGCTCGGTCGTGACCATCATCCGCAGGCGTTCACGATGTGGATGGCGGGCGGCGGCATCCGCCCCGGCATGAGTTACGGCGCGACGGACGATCTCGGCTTTCACGTCGTGGAAAATCCCGTCCACGTCCACGACGTGCAGGCGACAATTTTGCACACGCTCGGCTTCGATCACGAGCGGCTCACCTTTCACAACTCAGGCCGCGATTTCCGGCTCACGGATGTCCACGGCAAGGTCGTGAAGGCAATCCTTGCTTGAGCCGCGGAAACACCGCTGCCACTGTCCGCGCCGTGAAGTATTTTCTCCTCCTCGCATTTGCCTTCCTCGCCGCCTGCGAGAACACACGAACCAGGAAGGATTCGGATTCCGACAAGGATCCCCAAAAATACACGAAGGTCACGGTCACCGATCCGCGTGGCGAGCTGATCTCTGAATGGATCGCCGAGGGACGTGTGAAAAAATTCGATCAAGGCTACACGATCAAGGCGGTTGAGCGGCACACCGCACCGCCCTCTCCCACGACCGCGCAGTATCCGAATGGCCGCATCAGTTCAGTCGTCGGCCCGTACATCATCCTCGAGGATGTGGAAAAACCCGACTGGCTGAAGAGGCTCGACGGGGAGACAAGGTAGTTCAGGGCTTCAGCCCGAACCAACCGTGCCTCTCCGATTGCGGGACAACAACACGCACCCGCGAGCCAGGCGCGGTGGAACGCGACCTCCGGGCGCGTTTTCGGATTCGCACTTGCATCCATCCTCCGAAGCGTGCCCGGAGGTCACGCTCCGCCCCGCTCCTGCAAAAACTGCGCGATGGTCCCCGCGAGCTTGGCACCGATCCCCGGCACTTTCGCAATCGTCTCGGGGCTCGCCTTC
>JANXZI010000766.1 GCA_025355595.1 Spartobacteria bacterium | reverse complement strand
GGAAGACCGCCGTGACCGTGAAGCACATCCTCGGGCACATGGATGCGTATCTCTCCGCGACGCAGTTCGGCGTCACCGTCACGAGCCTCGTGCTCGGCGCGCTTGGCGAGCCGTACATGGAGCGGCTCATCGAGCCGGTGTTCGTGAAAATGGGCATCCACAGCGTGCCATTCATCACCGGTGCGGCGTGGGCGCTCGGCCTCACGATCATCACCTTCCTGCACATCATCCTCGGCGAACTCGCGCCGAAGTACCTCGGCATCCGCAATCCCCTGGGGATGTCGCTGCTGCTCGTCCGTCCCCTCCAGATTTTCATCACCGTCTTCAAGCCCTTCATCTGGCTGTTGAATGTCTCCGCCAATTTCCTGCTGCGCCGCGTCTTTCGCATCAGCCCCGTCGCGGAATCCGAACTCGCGCACAGCGAGGAGGAGCTGCGCGTGATCCTCGCCGAGAGCGCGCGCGCCGACGAGGTGAGCCCGATGGGCAAGGCGATCCTCATCAACGCGCTCGACCTGCAAAACCGCGTCGTGCGCGACATCACCACGCCGCGCGGTGATGTGATTTTTCTGAACACCGAGGACACCTTTGAGGAAAATCTCCAGCGCGCGATGGACTCGCGGCACACGCGATTTCCCCTCTGCCGCGAGCATCTCGACGAGACGATCGGCCTCGTCCACATCAAGGATCTCCTGCGCCTCATGCGCGAGCCGAAGCCCGACATCACGAGCATCAAGCGCGAGCTGCACAACGTCCCCGAGATGATGCCGCTGGAAAAGCTGCTCAGCTTTTTTCTCGCGCGCCACGCGCACCTCGCGCTCGTCGTGGATGAATTCGGCGGCACCGCCGGCATCGTCACGCTCGACAACGTGATCGAGGAACTCGTCGGCGTGATCCACGATGAATTCGACGGCGACAAGCGCGAGATGCGCCGCGTGAGCCAGGACGAGTTCGTCATCGCCGCCACGCTGAGCCTGCATGAGCTGAACGAAATGCTCGGCCTCGACCTCGAAAGCACCGAAGTCAGCACCGTCGGCGGCTACATCACGCAGCTCATCGGCCACCTCCCGAAGACCGGGGAAAAAGCGCGCATCGAGGACTTCGATGCGACGGTGACGAAGGCCGACGGACGCCGCGTGCTGGAGGTGCATTTCAAGCGCAGCGTGGCGGGTGGGGAGTTAGCTGCAAAGTAGTCCCGCGCTTCATTGGAGGAAAAATCTCGCCGTGCGGATGCCGCCATCCTCCGCGGCTAGGCAAAGGAAAAATGGCGGGGCGTTACTGCTTTCCACGATGCTGTCTCAGCCGCTCGAAGACTTTCCGCAGGCTGTCGGACACACTCTTCCAGCCGAGGCTCTGCGGAGTCCATGTGCGCACTGGTTTTGCGCCTGTTGGGAGAGCTTGGAGCTTTTTCAGCTCGGGCAGTTGCCAGTCGCAGTGTTCGAGGATGATCGGAATCACCACGCACTCGCCAGCGGCCTCGCGCGCGAGCGCACGCTGCATCTCGACCTTGTGGATGTAGTCGGAGGCCAGCGCCTCCGTGCTCACGAGCAGCAGCACCACATCCGCGTCCTCCAGTTCGCGCTTGATGCTCCTGTCCCAATCCTCGCCGGGCTGGATTTTGCGGTCGTCCCACCTCTCATACAGCACGCCGTGCGTGGCGAGCACCTTGAGGTAAAGGTCCAGCTTCTTCCGCTGCGCCTCGTCGGTGTGCGAGTAGGAGATGAAAATGCGCGGCTTCCATGAGTCGTCGCGCGCGGCCTCGTCGGAGAGTTCGTTCAGCTTCTCGGCGGATTTCACCATCCGCGTTCCCTCATCGGTCGCCACGCCGGTCTCGCCATCTTTCTTTTTTTCATCCGCTTCCAGCGTCCGCACCGGCACCCACGTTCCCTCCACCTGCATTTCCTCCGTGGGATTCAGCCCCGAGATTTGCCCGTTGATGAAACGGAACTCGCGCTGCGCCAGCCCCGCCAGTTCCCGCCGCGCCTCCGCCGGTCCGGTCGCGGTGATTTCCACCTGCTTCTCCACGTAGTCCGCGCGGATGAGCGCGCGAGCGCC
>JANXZI010000735.1 GCA_025355595.1 Spartobacteria bacterium | reverse complement strand
AGCGCCGCCAGTTCCGGCTCCACCACCGTCTTCATGCATCCCGGGCAGATGCCGTGGGAAAAATCCGTGCCGGTCTGCTCGTGGATATAGGCGTCAATGTCATGCCAATAGTCCGTGTCATCGCGCACTTTCTTGCAATACATGCAGATCGGCAGGAGGCGCTTGAGCGCGCGCACCTCTTCCATCGCCTTCTCGAGTTCGGCAATCCGCTCCAAGGCCCGGTTTTCCAGCGCCAGCACCCGCTCACCGCAGCGCATCCGGGCGAGCAGTTGCGCGCTGTCCACCGGCTTGCTCAGGAAGTCGTCCACCCCGGCGGCAAAGGCCGCGAGCACATCCGAGGCCCGATCATGCGCGGTGAGCATAATGATGTATGTGTAGCGCCTTGTCGGCATCGTGCGGATCCCCATGGCCACATGGATGCCGTCGAGCCGCGGCATTTCCCAATCGAGCAGCGCGATGTGCGGTGGATCGGAGGCGAGCAGAATATCGAGCGCGGCCTGCCCGTCGCTCACCACCGTCACGTCGTAGCCGTGGCGCTGGAGCAGGAAGACGAGTGCGACCCGGGTCTTGTCATTGTCCTCCGCCACCAGCACGCGCGTGGGAGTCGCACCCGAGTTTGGAAAAGTGGGGTCGGGCGTTTTCATTACCAATTGAATCGCCGTTGCCGCCCCATTGCGCGTCCAAAAATTGCCGCGGGCTGAAAAAAATCACCGGGCTGTTTCACCGGCGATCGTCTCTGCCGATCGCAGAGCGTCTCCCGTGAGGACGCCGGGAATGGATACGGCCAAGCGACGCGCGGGAGGCGATCCGATTGAAACAATTCATCATGAAAATATTCATCCCACTGACCTCCATCGGCGTCGTCCTCCTCGGATTTTCCGCGTGCGATTCCAAAGTCGATTCCGCCCGCAAGGATGCCCTCGAGAGCAAAGCCGATGCGTTGGAAAACAAGGCCAAGACCGTCCGCAAGGATGCCAAAGCCGACGCCGCCGACCTGGAGAAGCAGGCCAAACTCGACGCGGATGCCGCCAAGGACGCCGCCAAAGCCCGCGCTGAAGCGGAAAAAAAAGCCGCCGAAGAAACGGCTGCGAGTGTCCGTAAATCGGGCGACGCGGCTGCGAAGGCGCTCGAGGAAAAGGCCAAAGCCGCTCGCGAACAGAAGTAGCCATGAAAGGCACGCTGCTCCTCGGCATCGCTCTCCTCCTCGGTGGTGCGGCGATCCTCAGCTACGGATATTTCAGCTACCAGTCGCGGGAGACGGTGCTGAAAGTCGGCCCCATCGAAGCCACCGCTGATCGCACCAGAACGGTGTCATTGCCGCCCATTCTCGGATGGGGACTGGTCGCAGGCGGTGCAGGCGTCCTGATTTTCTCCGCGAGGAAAAAAGCGTAGTGACCCCCGATCTCCGCCGCTGCGCTGCGGAGATCGAGCACTTCGCCACCTGCACGGTGCCGGCGTGAAGCCTGGGCACCCGCCCTGGTGAGCCCGGTTCAAGCGAGCGCTTGCACTTTGCCGGTCGCTCTGAAAGTTTCCCGCCCCTATGTCGCCAAACGCACCGGGCTCCCACGAGCCCACACCCGCTCCTTCCACTTCGGCACCGCCGCCGCAGGAGTTTGATCTGCTCGCGTTTTGGATCCAATACCGGCGTCTAATCGTCCGCCTTTTTGTCGTCGCACTGGTCGGCGTCGCCGTGTGGGGCGCAGTCCTTTTCATGGACTACCGCAAGCGCGCAGGCTCCGAGGAGGCACTCACCAATGCGAAGACCTCCGCGGAATTCCGCAAGGTGACGGCCGACTGGTCCGGCACGGCCGCCGCGGGCACCGCCACGATCCGCCTCGCGGAGGAATTGCGCAAGGAAGGCAAGGCCGCCGAGGCTGCGGAAGCACTGCGCGATTTCCTCGCAAAATATCCCGTGCATCCGCTGCGGGCGAACGCCGCCCTCGCGCTCGCCGCATCGCTCGAGACCGCCGGAAAGCTGGACGAGGCGCTCGCCGCGTACCAGCAGTTTTCCTCGTCAAACGGGCGCAGTGCGTTCGCACCGTTCGGAATGATCGGCCAGGCCCGCGTGCTCATCGCGCAGAACAAGGCCGCGGACGCGCAGAAGATTTTGGAATCCGTGGAGCAGAAATTTCAGGGCAACGCATTCGTGTTCGAGGCGCGGACGCTGCTCGATGAAATCAAGAATGCCGCAGGCCGACAGACCGGCGGCTCGCCGCGCCCCACGCCTGCACCGACGCCGGCACCCGCACTCAATCTGCAAGGCGGCACGCCCGCTCCGCTAGTCCCCGGCGTCCCCCCTCCGACACCGGGATTGAAGATCGAGGGTTCGGTTCCAGCGCTGCAACCACCCGGCACGCCTGCGCCTGCAACTCCGGGCACTCCGCCCGCGACACCGGCGACTCCCACAGTTCCGCCAGCGGCACCGGCGGCACCGGCAACTCCGGCGACTCCGCCCGCGCCTCCAGCGCCTGCACCCGAAACAGTTCCCTCGCCGCGACTCTCGCCTCCCCCGCTGACTCCTCCGGCAACTCCGCCCACGCCTCCGGCAACTCCGCCGAAATAGCGCGGCTTCTGTAATCTCGCAGCCGCCGCTTGCCCTTGGAGTGCGGTGGCCAGCGACAGCGCGACACCGCCTTCGGATGAAATTTCCGGCGGTCTTTTTGCAGTCGCACGCAAGACGCCGCCGTCCGCCCTGGGTGACTCCAAAGGCGGCGTGGCGCTGTCGCGTCCCGCATTGCTCCGAGGGCCGTCCGGCCATTCACGGGGCTGTATTTTTTCCGCAACCGTCTGGCTCCGCCGCTAAGCGCGATCAAATGCCACGCCGTCATCGTCGAACCTCGCGATGTTGCGATCCGACTCCATCGGCTCGTCCGGCACATCGAATTCCTCCTGCCCGATATTCAGATCACCGCTAAACACGCCGCCTTTCTCCACGATGATCGCGCGCGCGTACACCGTGCCTTCGAGCCAGCCCGTCTTGCCGATCACCACCTTGTCCGCCACCACGCGCGCGCGCGCCTTGCCATTCACCTCGAAAGTTTTCGTCCGCACCAGCCGCGCGAACTCCATGTCCGCGCCCTTCTCCACGAGCAGGTGCTGCGTGTCCAGCATGCCCGTGAGCCGGCCCTTGATCTTCACCCGCGCCGTCCCAGTGCACACGATGCACCCGCGCAGGCTCCCCTCGATGAGCGCCGAGCCGCACATCAGCCGCGTGCTCGTCACATCGCCCTTGGCTGCCACATGCACCTCGCCGGCCGTCTGCACACTGCGTCCGAACGGGCTCGAAATTTTGAAATCCCGCAGGTCCATGTAGGCCGCGCAACCCGGACACATCGTGCTCTGCGCCGTGGTGCTCAGCACCTGCTTGTGCCCGCAGGAAAAGCAGCACACCTCGCGCTCCTTCTCGCCGAGCACCATCCGCGTCAGCTTGGAAAAAAGCGACGGCGCCTTGACGATGCTCTTCTCTCCCGCCAGCGCGCGCTCGAGCGAATAGTACTCCTGGCACTTCCGGCACGCCGTACTCTTCGCGATGACAGACTCCTCCTGCGTGAACCCGCAATGCGGGCACACGGCGGACATCTTGTCGCTGTTCTTGCGTTCGTTCTTCGCCACGGCGGGATGCTCCGCCAAAGTCGCGCCAGCCGCGCGGGCGGACGTTCCACCCGTGCGGCGAGCGCGGAAAACTTTGGAGGAAAAACTGCGCTCCGACTAGGCCGTGCGGCCGGCGCCTCCGCGCACGATCTCGGGCTGCTTCATCGCGACCTTGTTCGGCGTCACCTCGGACTTGCCGACAAAAGTCGCACCGTCCTCGATCACGAGCCGCGTCGCCTTCAGATCGCCGAAGAGGCTCGCGCGCCCCTTCAGTTCGCAGCGATCCTCGACCGTGATGTTGCCATGCACCTTGCCGTAAACGGTGACGGACTTCGTCTTGATCTCGCCCTTGATTTCCGCGTTCTCACCGACCGTGAGGATGCCCGCGGAATTGATCTCGCCCTCGATTTTTCCGTCAATGGTCAGCTCGTTCTGAAACTTGATGGAGCCCTTGATTTCAACGTCGGCGCTGAGGAGGTTTTTCTGATTGTTGGTGATGTCTGCCATGGTCGTGTGTGGAGTTGTTGATTTGAATTTTTCTGCCGGCCGGCAACCCGGCGCGGCCCAGCTCTCAGTCGGAAATTTCAATTTTTCGTCCGAAACCGGGCAGCAAGTATGGGTGCGAGCAAAGGCGTGTCAATCACCCCGCGGGCGCTCCTGATTTTTCTTATTCGTAATCGTATTCCTATTCTTAATCCGCCTCGGGTCGCGGGATTCGCGCGGGGATCGAGATTAAGAATATGAATAAGAATAGGACGGTGACTCACCCCGCCAGTTCCTCCGCCGGATACGTCCATATCTCACTCAGCGTCGGATGATAATGCGGCGTCTCCGCAAGCTGCCTCGCCGTCGCGCGGAAGCGCATCGCCACGACGATCTCGTGGATCAGTTCCGCCGCGTGCGGTCCGACACACGCGCCACCAAGGATTTCCCCGCCATCCGTCGCGGCGATCAGCTTCACAAAGCCGTCAGTCTCCCCCATGCAGAGCGACTTGCCGTGATCGTTGAACGGATAGCTCGCCGCGCGGAACGCCACGCCTGCGGCGCGCAACTCCGCCTCACCGCGCCCGACGACCGCGAGTTCCGGATCGGAAAAAACCGCAAACAGCTTCAGCCGGTAGTCGCATTCCTCCATCACCTCCGCGCTGCCGGAGATGAGCCGCGCAGCATTCCGCGCCGCGATCTCACCCTGCTGGATCGCGATGTGGACAATCTCGAACGGCCCCGACACATCGCCCGCCGCGAAAATGTGCGGCACGTTCGTCTGCTGCGTCGAGCCCGTCGCGGGGCGATCCTTTTCCATCCGGATCGCCGCCGCATCCAGCCCGATCCCGCGCACATTTGGCGAGCGGCCCAGCGCCTGCAAAACCTGCACCGCCTCGACGCTCATCGTCTCTCGATCATACTCAAAAGTGATCCGCTTTTTTCCGGCGGCACGCGTGGCACCGAGCAGCCGCGTCCCCATGCAGACGCGCACTCCGCGATTGCGCAGCCCGTGCGCGAGCGCGGCGGCAAGATCGGGATCGGTGCCCTTTAAAAGCTGGCCACCGCGCTGGATGAGCGTCACCTCGCGTCCGAGGCCCGCGTAGTACGTCGCAAATTCCACCGCAGTCGCGCCGCCGCCGAGGATGATCACCGACTCCGGCACTTCCGCGCTGTCGAGCGCATCGTCCGTCGTCCAGCAGCCGATTTCATCCAGCGAAGGCAGCGGCGATTCGCTCACGACTGATCCTGTCGCGAGCAGAAAATATTTTCCGGTGATGCGCTGCGTGCCGCCCGCGCGCAATTTCACTTCGACGGCGTGTGCATCGAGAAACCGCGCGTGCCCACGCACCAGTGCAAATTTTCCGCCCTGCAACTGCTCCTGCCGATACGCGGCAAATTCCCCGATGAGCCTCCGCTTCCGCTCAAGAATTTCCTCCCCACGGACTTCGAGCCCGCTCGCGCGCAGGCCGAATTCCTCCGCGCGCCGCAGCGTCGAAAATCGCGAAGCGGATTCGAGCAGCGTCTTACTCGGCATGCAGCCGCGCAGGATGCACAGCCCGCCGAGTTCCTCCGCGCCATCCACGACGCACGTCTTCAGGCCGAGCGAAACCGCCGTGCGCGCCGCCGCATAGCCCGCGCTGCCGCCGCCGATGATCACAAAGTCAAAGTTCACGGCTGCTCAAGTTCGACACGATAGATCCGCTGCATCTGCGTGAAAATGATCTGGATGCCACGGGCCGACGGATCGCTGCGATCGAGGGGATTCAGTTGTTTCACGAGGCCGAGTTCCTGCGGCGTCACCTCGTGGAGAAATGGCGGCGCCTGCCGCGGACGTTCATTCAGCACCGCGCCGAGCGGATCCTTCGGCGCAGCCACGCCGAGCACCCTCTCGGAATTCGTCACCACATGCAGCCGGTCGCGTTCCACGACATCGGCCGACGGATCCACGATCACCCAGCCCACGCGGCGACGGCGCAAAATTTCCGCCGCCTTTTCCGGATCGTCCGCGAGCAGAAAACGCGCGGTGTCCACGATGCCCGGCAGGCTCTGGTGGCTCGTCCCGCCGACCCCCGGCTGGCCGGACCAGTATGCGACCTGCGGCGAAAACCACCACGGCGCAATGAATCCCGTGCGCGGCCCTTCCCGCATCTTCAATGCGATCGTCCGCAGGCGCGTCTGCGCGAGCTGGCGCCACGCCTGATCCTCCTTCGCCTGATTGAAAATGGCGGGGCCATTTTGCCCGCGGAAAAGATCCTTCAGTTCCGGCCCCCACGACAAGAGTACGGGGCACAGGCCGAGGGCAAACGCAGCCCACCCCACGCCAAAATCGCGAAACGCGCGGAGCTGCCACGGCAGCGACATTGCAAAAGTGAGCAGCAGAAAATATCCCCAGCGCTGCTGCCACACCGTCAGCGCAAAGATGATCACAAACCCGCCCAGCAGCACGAACGCGCAGCGATCCTCGCGGCCCGCGAGGCACAACAGCACCGGCGCCGCAAGCACGAGCAGCCCGAGCCATTGCCACAACAGCGGCTCGGCGGGACTCAGGTGGCGCAATTCCAAAATGGTGGAGGACCATCGCACAAGATTCTCGCGCAAATCCGCACTCGGCACCTCGATCCGCCAGCCGTCCACGAGCAGGCCGAGCAGAAAAAATCCCAGCATCGCGATCCACTCCCCGCGGCTTCCCACGGCGAGGAGCGTCTTTCTCTCGCGCAAAAGTCGCGCGAAGATCACCGGCACCAGCAGCACCAGCGGCTCATAAAGCGAGACCCACATCGCGAGCCCCCACGCGGAGCCAGCGGCGATGCCCCACCAGCGGTGTGATTTTTTCCCATCGTCCTCCGGGCGGATGAGCCACAGCTCGCACCCGAGCGCGACCGCGAGCAGGAACATGAGCAGCGACTGATGATCGGGCCGCCCGAGCACCGTGCCATGCACGGCGATCGGGCTCACCGCAAAAAGCAGCACCATCGCGCTGCGGAATGGCAGCTTCATCGCACCCGCCCAACACCACAGCCACGCCGCCGTGAGCACGCCGAGCAGCGGCGAAATGAGCGCGCCCGCGATGTCGAGCGTCTGTGTGCGCCACGTATTCGCATTGCTCACGAAGCCGAGTTTGAAGGCCACATCCACCGCCGGTTTCAGTCCGACGATCGCCCAGTCGAGCAGCGCCGTCGTGTGCGGTGTGATCCCGTTCGGCCAGTTTTCGAAATCGTGATGCCGGATGATCCACTGGCCCTCGCTCACCATCTTCGCGCGCATCATCCGCGAGTAGCAGTCGCCATCCACGAAGAACACACCTCCGTCGTGAAAAATCTGCGAGCGATTGTGGCAGCGCGCCGCAAATGTGAGGACGAGCAGGAGCAACAGCACGAGGCGGCCGGACCATTTTTTACAAGCCTGCTTTGCGTCTCCGTTCATGCTCATGGCACGTCCTTCACGCATCGGAATCCGATCCACTCCGCCGAGAAACCACTCTCCTCCTTTGCGCGAAACGAGACGCGGCACTCCTCCGCAGTGCTCAGGAACGAACCGCCGCGCACCACGCGCTTCCACACGCCGGGCTCACCGGGATCCGTGCTCGTCTCCGGCCCGCGTGGATTGCGGTGCGCTTTGAAATTCGGATCAGGACGAAGCTCTGCGTAATAGTCGTGCCGGTACCAGTCCGCGCACCACTCGGCGACATTGCCCGCGAGATCATGCAGGCCCGATCCGTGCGACGGAAAACTTCCGACCGGCGCGAGCCCTGCAAAACGATCGAGCGCATCATCCTTCACCGGAAAATTTCCCTGCCACGCATTGGCGCGCCATGTTCCGCCCTCCGCAAATTCCTTGCCCCACGGATAGCGTGTCAGGATCACGCCGCCGCGCGCCGCGCATTCCCACTCGGCTTCCGTCGGCAGCCGCTTGTGCGCCCATTTGCCGTATGCCGCCGCATCGTCGTGGCTCACGTGCACGACTGGAAATTTTTCCTTCCCCACGATGTCACTGCCTGTACCGCGCGGTCTGCGCCAGCTCGCGCCGGAGACGAATTCCATCCACGTCTTGCGCTCCGCCGCCTTCGCATCCGCGCCGGGCTTGAAGCACCACGATCCCAACTTTGGCTGCGCAAGTTCTGCCGTCGTGAGGTAGCCGGTCGCCTTGGTGAATCGCTCGAACTCCGCGTTCGTCACCTCGGTGCGATCCATCCAGAACTCATTCACCCGCACATCGTGCAGTGGCCGCTCGTCCGCGGCGCCATCGTTTGCCCCCATCGTGAACGAGCCGCCCGCGACCCGCACCATGTCGCTGCCTGCGCGGGCCTCGCGGGTCTGCGTCTCGCGATTGCGCGCGATGCGCTTCATCTCCGGCACGAGCCACGCCAACACCATCGTAATCGCCGCGACGACGATCCCGGCGAAAATGAACGCCACCTTCCGCACCGCCCGCGCTGTCTCCGCCGCTTCGCTCACGGCAGATCCTTCACGCACCGGAATCCCAAGTTCTGGAATTCCGTGTCCGGCGCGACCTTCATCCGCATCGCGGGACGGTAGCCGCGGCAGTAGTTCTCCGCGCACATCCACGAGCCGCCGCGCGTCACGCGCTTCATGATGCCCGGCTCATCCGGATCATAGCTGGTGTCCGGACCCCGCGGATTTTCCTTCGGCGAACGCGCGTAATATTCCGGCAGATACCAGTCCGAGCACCACTCCCACACATTGCCCGCCAGGTCGAATAGTCCGAAGCCATTCGGCTGATAGCTGCCCACCGGCGCGGTATTTTTGTAGCCATCCTCGCCCGTGTTCGCCTCGGGAAATTTCCCCTGCCAGGTGTTCGCCATCCATTTTCCGCCGGGATTGAATTCGTTGCCCCACACGTAACGCGCGCCATCGAGCCCGCCGCGCGCCGCGTATTCGCGCTCGGCCTCGGTCGGCAGCCGCTTGCCCGCCCACTTGCTGTACGCCATCGCGTCGTCCCACGAGACATGGACGACGGGATGCTTCTCCCGTCCCGTCAAGTCCGTCTGCGGCCCGTCGGGATGACGCCAGTTCGCACCGAAGACCGGCTTCCACCACGCGCCCGTATCGCGCAAATCCACCGGCCCTTCCGGCGCGCGAAAGCACAGGCCCATCGCCTTGCCCTCAAATTCCGCGAGCAGCCCCGGGATGTCCTTCGAGGTCAGCACGCGCTCCGCGGTCGTCACGTATTTTGTCGCCTTCGTGAACTCCTCGAACTGCGCATTCGTCACCGAAGTCTTGTCCATGAAAAACGGCTTCAGCGTGACCTCGTGTACCGGCTGTTCGTCGGACGCGCCATCCTTGCTGCCCATGGAAAACTTTCCGCCCTTGATCAGCACCATGCCCTCGGGCGGCACAGGATCCGCAGCGAGCGCG
>JANXZI010000695.1 GCA_025355595.1 Spartobacteria bacterium | reverse complement strand
CTGCTCTGAAATATATTTCTCGACGCCGTGCCAGTAGTTCTCGTCGTCGCGGATTTTTTTGCAGTACATGCAGATCGGAAGCAGTTCCTTGAGCTGCCGGATCTGCGTGGCGAATTCGATGATCCGCTCGGCGACGCGCAGGCGCATCATGATTGCCTCGCGGTCGAGCGGCTTCGCGAGAAAGTCGTCCACTCCCGCATCCATCGCCTTGCGGAGGTTTTCCTTCCCGGTGTGGTTTGCGGTGAGGAGGATGAAATAGGTGTAGTCGGTCTTCGGCCGCGCGCGCACCTGGCGGCAGAAGTCGAGGCCGTCCATGCCGGGCATCATCCAGTCGCTCACGACCACGCGCACCGGCTCGGCATTGAATGCCGCCCAGGCCGTTTCGCCGGAGTCGGTCACGATGACGGAATGCCCGCAGCTCTCCAGCGCGATTTGCAGGATTTTCGCGGAGACCGGGTCATCCTCGGCAATCAGGATTTTCACGCGGACTTCGCCTCCATCTCCTGCTCCAGCGCCAGGCGGACAAAGCTGAACTCGCGTTCGATCTCATCGATGATCTCGTCCATCTGCGTGTGATTTTCGCTCCCGGAGACGGTGGCCTCCAGGCGCTCACATGCTGCCGTGAGCCGGTGTGCGCCGAAGTTGCTGCCACTGCCCTTGATCGTATGCGCGAGGCGCACGATCCGCGTGATGTCGTTGCTCGTCACCGCGCGCCGTGCCTCCTGGAACATCGGCGGCGTGCGCTCGATGAAAAGCGCGATCACGCTGCCGAGCACTGCCTGCCCGCTCTCCTCCTCAAGCTGCCGGAAGCTGCTGATTTTTTCCTGGCAGACCACGTTCGCCGGCGACGCGGCGGCCTCGCACAGGACAGTCCGGACGGCGGCGGGGCTCCGTGCCAGCGCATTGGAAAGGTCGCCGAAATGCACAGGTTTGCTCAGGTAGTCGTCCATGCCGCCTTCGATACACCGCTCTCGATCTCCGACAAGGGAATGAGCCGTCATCGCGATGATCCATGTCCGCCCGTCGCGTCCATTTTCCAACTCGCGGATCCGGCGCGTGGCCTCCCAGCCGTCGAGCCGTGGCATCTGGCAGTCCATCAGAATCACATCGTAGGAATTTTTTTCCAGCGCGAGCAGCGCCTGCTCGCCATCCGGGACGGTGTCCACTTCGCAGCCCAATTTCCGGAGCTGAAACTGCACGACCTTCTGGTTCACCACGCTGTCCTCCGCCACGAGCACGCGCAGCGAGCGGAATGCCCCGTCGCCGGAAGGCGCGGGCGGCGGCGCGATCACTCGCGCGACGCGAGCCGCGGGGCTGGCGGCCGTGCCGAGTGCTGCCGCGATGCAGCGAGCGACGGCGCGGCTCTTGATCGGCTTGGAAATTTCCCCATCCACCGGCGCCTCATCGCGTTCACCGGGCCGATCTGTGGCGTCGAAGGGAGTGGTCCGCAGGAGCTTGATGCCGGCAAATTGCTGCTCCGCACGCATCGCACTGGCGATCCCCGTGCCGCCCTCGCCGCGTTCATTCGCATCGAAGATCACCACAGCATGCTTCCGCCCGCCCGCGATCCCCTCACGCAAAATCCTCATCGCCTCGGCACCGCCCGCGGCACGCTCCACCGTTGCGCCCCACTCCTCAATCATCTGTGAAAGCACGCTGGCAGGCTCGTCGGCGGATTCAATGACGAGCGCGTGCAATCCGCCGAATTGCCGCGGGCGGCGGATCGGTGCGATCACTGGTTTCCGGAATGCCGCCGAAAAAAGGAAACGGGCCCCACGACCGATCTCGCTTTCGATCCATACGTCGCCACCCATTTGCAGGATCAGCCTGCGGCAGATGGCCAGCCCGAGCCCCGTGCCGCCATAACGCCGCGTCGTGGAGCCGTCCGCCTGGACGAACGGCTGGAAAAGACGCGCCTGCTGCTCCGCGGAAATCCCGATGCCGGTATCCATCACCTCGAAACGCAGCGTCGCCCCGCCGGACGACGCCTCCACTCCGCGGATGGTGATGCGGACCTCTCCCTTCTCAGTAAATTTCAGCGCGTTGCCGACGAGGTTCGAGAGCACCTGGCGCAGCCGCCCCGGATCGCCGTTGAGCATCTCCGGCACGTCATCCGCGATAATGAGCGACAGCTCGATGCCCTTCGACATCGCGCGTTCGGAGAACAGATCCACCACCGCTTCCGCGACGTCGTTAATGTCAAAGTCAATCTCCTCGAACGTCAGCATCCCGGCCTCGATCTTCGAGAAGTCCAGGATGTCGTTGATGATCTTCAGCAGCGCCTCGGAGCTGTCCACGATCGTGTCCGCGAAATCCCGCTGGCGTGGCGTGAGCTCCGTGTCGAGCAGCAGCCCCGTCATGCCGATGATGCCATTCATCGGCGTGCGGATCTCGTGGCTCATGTTCGCGAGGAACTCCGTCTTCAGCCGCGCGGACTCGACGGCGGAATCACGCGCGGCGGACATCGCCGCCTCCGCCTGCCGGCGGGCCATGACATTCTCGAGCGTCCCCTCGTAGCGGGCCCCGTTTCCTCCGGGATCGCACACCAGCCGCGCCGTCTGCGACACGAGGATCACCGAGCCATCCCGGCAGCGCATCCTGCATTCAAAATCGGTCACCGAGGCGCTGCCCTCCATCTCGGCGCGGAACTCCTCCCAGTGCGCGCCCTCCACATAGACCTGCCGCCCGATGTCCTGCACCCCCGCGAGCAATTCCGCAGGCGAAGCGTAGCCGAGGATTGCCGCGAGCGATAGGTTCGCATTGATGAAGCGTCCTTCCGGGCTGATCTGGAAAATCCCCTCGACGGCACCCTCGAAAATATTCCGGTAGTTCTCCTCCGCCGCGCGCAGCGCCACCTCGATCCGCTTCAGCTCGCTGATGTCCTGCATCGTCGTGCGGATTCCGACGACCGCCCCCGACGAATCCTGGATCCGCCGGTCGCGGATCAGCACCGGGATATTGCTCCCGTCCTTGCGGATGAAATGGCGCTGGAATGCCTCGTCAATGCGCCCGCCACCCCTGAGCTTTTCCGCCACGGCATCCTTGGAGACCGTCTCGACGCAGAACTCCCACACAGGGTGACCGACCATCTCCTCCGCCGAGTAGCCGAGGAGGGCGAGTTCGGTCTTGTTCACCCGCACGATCCGCCCCTCGGGATCCAGCTCGTGATAAGCCACCGGAGCATCGTCGAAGAGCTCGCGGAAGGTGAACTCGCTGAGCTTCAGCGCGCGCTCGGTGCGGCGCTGATCGCGCACATCCATGCCGATTCCGCCGAGGAATTTCCGCCCATCCGGCCCCACGATCGGGAATTTCATCACCAGCCACTCGTGCATCTGCCCGTCCGCAGTCGTGATCATCTCCACCTGCTTGGAGGGCCGATGGCTTTCGAGAATGCTGCGGTTGATCGCCATGATGGCCTCCGCCGTCTCCTCCGGCAGCCAGTCGAAATCGGTCTTGCCGATCATCTCCTCGCTCGTCACGCCAAACGCCTTCGCCATCACGCGGTTCACGAAAAGCATGCGGCCCTGATCGTCCTTGAGGAAGCACAACGTGGGGCTGTGCTCCATGAAGGTGTGGAAGCGCTCCTCGCTCTCCTGGAGCATGGTCTCGGCGTGCCGACGCTGCGTCAGATCCGTCCACACCGCCAGCAGCACCTCGCGGCCGTCGGCCCACACCGGCGTGAGTGCGATCTCCACCGGAAATTCCTCGCCGCCCACCTTCTTCGCCTGCCAGTGGTAGCGGAAGTGGCCGACATCGCGGACGATCTCCCCGACCTCCGCGCGCCTGGTTTCCGAGACCGAGCCATCAGGCTGCATCTCCGGCGACAGGGCCGCCACGTCCAGCCCGGCCACATCCTCCATTTTCGCAAAGCCCAGCAGTTCCACTGCGGCGGGATTGCACGAGAGCACCCGTCCGCCGTCTAAGATGAAGTTGGCATTCGGGGAATGGTCGAAAAGCACCTTGAATTTTTCCTCAGCCGAATGGCTCGCCGTGACATTCCGGGCCACCGCCAGAAGCTGCACGGGACGGTCGCCTCCGACACCGAGCGGCGTGACGGACACTTCATACCAGCGCCCTTTTCCTGAGCGCATCTCGCACAGGCCCTCAAATCGTCCCACCTGCCCGGCCACCGCAGTGGCCAGCACATTTTCCGCCGCCTCCCGCATCTCGCCGGTCCAAATCTTCAGCCAGGGCATCCCTTCCACGGGCTGGAGGCCGAGTTCCTCGAGCCACTTCCACATCGCCGAATTGATCACTTGGCAATGCCCGCGCATGTCCAGCAGCGCGACGCAAGACTGGCTGCTTTCGATCATCTTCGAGTTCAGCTCCTCCACATCCCGCAGTTCCTTCTCCGTCGCCCGCCGCTCGCGCGACCCACGCCGCGCGAGCACCAGCGTGTAGCCGAGCAGCCCCGAGAAGCCGAGACTCCCGCACAGCGTCACCATGCCTTGCATCCGCGCCACCGGCGACACCGCGATCTGCCA
>JANXZI010000690.1 GCA_025355595.1 Spartobacteria bacterium | reverse complement strand
CCCGGCCTGCCGACCGGCACGCGCGCGATTGCACTCCCGGATAACAGCTTCAACGCCAGTTCGTATTTCCTCGTCGTCTTCGGACGCCCCGAGTCGTCGAGCGCCTGCGAGTGCGAGCGCACGCAGGAGGCTAGCCTCGCGCAGTGCCTGCATCTGCTAAACGCGAAGGACATCCAGGACAAGCTGTCATCGAACACGAGCCGCCCCGCGCAGCTCGCCGCCGACCCGCGCGGTGACGAGGAAAAGCTGCGCGAACTCTATCAGATCGCCTACTCGCGCCAGGCGGACTCCGCCGAGATTTCGCTCGCCCGCGCGCATCTCGATAAGCCGCGCAAGGCCGCCGACGGCAAGCCGCTCGACCCCGTCGCCGCCAAGCGCCAGGGCTACGAGGACGTGCTGTGGGCGATCCTGAACACGAAGGAATTCCTCTTCAATCACTGAGCCGTGGAACGGAACACGCGTGCCTGTCCCGGAGGGACAAGGGAAATTAGCCGGTGGTCGAGCGAAGCGAACACCCCCGGATCGATGATTGAAAAAGGACAACCACCCCGGCAGGGGTGGCGGAACGCGCGCTCTTCGCGCCCCTGCCGGGGCGCATGTCGTTTTTTGGCTGGCCGATCCGGTGGTGTTCGCTCGCTACGCTCGCTCGACCACCGGCTAATTTCCTTTGTCCCTCCGGGACAGGATGCTTCCGCAGTGTCTCCGCATCACCCGGCATCACGCGTATTCATGGCACTCAACAAACGAATCATTTTGGCGCTCCGCGATGTCCTTCGTGCGAGCTTGCAGTTCACCGTTGCAATGGTCTGTCTTTTGCTCATCGCCTCGCGTGCCCTCGCCGAACTGCCGGTGCCGCTGCTGAATTCCGTCACGCCGATGGGCGGGAAGATCGGCGCGGAAACCGAGGTCACAATCGTCGGGGCCGATCTCGACGAGGCGGAGGCGCTGCATTTTTCCCATCCGGGGATCACGGCCACGCTGAAGGCGCCGAATCACTTCGCCGTGAAAATCGCGCCGGAGGTTTCGGTCGGAAATTACGACGTGCGTGTCATCGGAAAACTCGGCGTGTCGAATCCGCGCGCATTCATCGTCGGCGACCGTCCTGAGGTCACGCGCACGAAGGCGCACGACAAGGCCGAGGCCGCAGTCGAGGTGCCGATGGGCAGCGTATTCAATGGCAACGTGACTGCTGCGGCGTCGGACTATTTCAAATTCCCCGCGAAGAAGGGCGAGCGTGTGCTGATCGTCTGCGCGACGAAGGAAATTGATTCGCGCATGAGCCCCGTGCTTGCGGTGCTCGACCCCGCCGGACGCGAGATCGAATCTGCACGCAAGGGCGGCGTGCTCGACTTCACCGCGCCGTCCGACGGCCCGTTCCTCGCCTCCGTCCACGACCTCACATTTGCCGGCGGCCCCGATTATTTTTACCGGCTCACGGTCTCAAAGGGGCCGCATGTGGATTTCATTTTCCCGCCCGCGGGCGTGCCGGGGAGCAAGTCGGCATTTACGATTTATGGCCGCGGCCTGCCCGGGGGGAAACCCGCGAATCTCCAGGGCGGCGACAGGAAGCCGCTCGAAAAACTCGACATCGAGATCGCGCTGCCAACCGCGGAAGACGCCGCCAAAAAAAGTTTTACGCGCCCCGTGTCCGCCGTGGACGACGGCATTTTTTACGCGCTCAAATCTCCGGATGGCTCGTCGAATCCCGTCTTCATCGGTTTTTCCTCCGCATCGCTGAACCGCGAAGTGGAGCCGAACAACAAGGCCGCGCAGGCGCAGAAAATCTCCGTGCCATGCGAGGTCGCCGGTCAGTTTTACCCCGCTGCGGATGTGGACGCCTACGCGTTCGACGCGAAGAAGGGCGACGTGCTTTGGCTGGAGGTTTATTCGCACCGCACAGGCCGCACGACGAGCCCGTTCCTCCTCGTGCAGCGCGAGGGCACGGACATCAAGGAAGTGTATGGTTCGGACGCGGATCCCGGCGGGAAGAAATTCACCACACTGAGCAATGACCCCGCGTACCGTTTTCAGGCAAAGGACGACGGCGCGTACCGCGTCTCCGTG
>JANXZI010000629.1 GCA_025355595.1 Spartobacteria bacterium | reverse complement strand
GGGGCGGATCTTGATTCCCTTTTCCTGATCACACACGAGCGACTTCGGATCGAGCGGCACGCCGAACTGCTTCTTATCCATCGGATCGGCGATGTTCCTCGGGCCGCGCATCAGGGGCAACCGCGTCATCGGCGCGACGGATGAGAAGCAGTTCGGCGTGCCGCTCGATCCGAAGTCGCTCGTGTGTGATCAGGAAAAGGGAATCAAGATCCGCCCCGAGCACCTCCACACCGCGTTGCGCGAATATGCCGGCATCGCCACGCACGCGCTGAGCAAGAAATTCCCGCTGGTAATTCCGGAAAAGGAAACGCTGAAAGGTTTCTGGGGCTGAGCTGAATTTTCGTAAATGGTCGGAAGCTTGGGATGCAGTAGGCGTGGGCGGGAGCCTGCGCACGCTCTCTCCCGAGCGCGGCTACGACGCGCTGCACGGACTGTCCGCGGCGGGTCCGGGCAAAGCCCTGAACGGGCGGCTCCATGTTGTCTCGCCCTTTCAGGGCTTTATTTTGCCGATGGCGACAGTGTTGTTCGGCGTGACGCGCCTAGTCCGGTAGCTGTTGAAGCCACTGTTCACGGCTGCGTCCACATGGAAGTTTTTGTTGAAGTCGGTGGCGTAGAGGCCGAGGCGGCCGCCGTCGGTGTCCATGCTGCCGCCATTCACGAGGGTCGCGGTGGTGCCGACGTAGCCAAAGTCGAGGCCGATGGCGAAGTAATCGTTTACGCGGTAGTCGAGGCCGCCGGTGACGCCGGCGGTCTCGAAGTGGAAGCCCGCGGCATTCGTGGTGCTGCCGACGCGGGTGAACTCGCCGCTGCCGGTGAGAAATGCGCCCCAGCGGTCCTCGTTCGCGGGCGCGACTTCCTTGCTGTGCCTGCCTGTCGGGCCGGCAATTCCGCCGCTGAAGCTCGGGCCGCTGCCCGCGGCGGCGAGGCCGGAGGCGGTGGTGGTCGGCGTGCCGCTGCGGAGGTCATCCATGCGGCGCTGGAGGTTGGCGGACTGCACGTTTGCGAGGGCTACGGCGTTGGAAAAATCGCGGTCAATTCTTCGGGCACGATTTTGTCGAGGTTGCCGGGGAGCGTGCTGAGCGGCTGCGTGTCGAGGAAATTAAACTCCGCAAGCAGGCCGGTCTTGTTGGCGAGCTGTGCGGCGACGCGGTCAAGCGCGGCGGCGACGGCCTGCTGGTTTGGCGTGAGGCCCAGGATCGCCGTGAAGGATCCCTGCGCGATGGGCGCGGGGTCTTCGTCCGTCACCCAGCCAGTGTTCACGTCCCGGACGGGGAACGGATCTTGTGCCTCCACGATCCGTGTTAGCCTCCGCGCATGGATCCATTTTTCAAGCAACTCGGCGACGCCGTTTTGGAACGCTGGAAGCGCGAGAATTTTTCGCTGACGAAGTTCCCCGGAATCGCGCGCGCGGCGCTGGAGGAGCGGGCTCCGGCGGAGCATGTGGATCTGCCGGCGCTGGTGTGCGAATTCCTGCTCGATGACACGCAGCCTTTCCAGACCGACTCGGGCTTCGGCCAGCCGGAACTCGTGGCCTACAGCGACGCGCGATTTTACATCCAGCTCCTGTTTTGGATGGAGGGCACCACGGCCATCCACCAGCACGAATTCTCCGGGGCATTCCATGTCATGAGCGGGTCCAGCATTCACGCGATCTACGCGTTTGAAAATGCGCGGACCGTGACACCCTACTTCCGCATCGGTGATGTGCGGATGAAGCACATCGAACTGCTGGAAACCGGCCGCACCGTGCCGATCATCTCGGGCCCGCGCTCCATCCACTCGCTGTTCCATCTCGATACGCCGTCGGTCACGGTCGTCGTGCGCACGCAGCATGATCCGGGGACGGGGCCGCAGTTCAATTACCTCCCGCCGCACATCGCGCTGGACCCGGTCTTCAGCGACCCGCTCATGATGCGCCGCCGCCAACTGCTCGACGTGCTGGAGCAAACCGAAAACCCCACCTATGCGGACTTGGTGTTAAAAATGATCGCCACGCTGGATTTCGAACGCGGCTTTTACGTGCTGCAAAACTGCCGGCGCCATCTGCAAAACCTCGGCCCATGGGAGCCCACGCTCAGGGTGTTTGTAAAAAGGCACGGCACGCTCGCAGCCGGAGTCGCGGCGACCCTGGAGGAGGAGGCGCGGCGGGATGCCATCAAAGGCCTGCGCGGCATGGTCACGGAGCCCGAGCACCGGTTCTTCCTCGCGCTGCTGATGAACGCTCCCACGCGCGCCGACCTACTCGCGCTGGTGGCCCAGCGTTTCCCAGACGAAGCGCCCGTGGAGATCGTCCTGCGCTGGGCGGAGGAGCTGGCCGAGGTGTCGGAATACGGCATCACGATCCTCGACGCATCCTTCCCCGAGACGCTGGAAATCGCCGGCGAAGCGCAGCCAGAACTTTTCCTGGCCGCGCTGAAGCACTTCATGAAAGGCGGCAAAAAACTCCCACCCGCCATGAGTGCCCTGCCCGCCGCAGCCGTGAAGGAACTCCGCACCGCCTTCGCAGATTCGAGCCTGCGTGTGCTGGTCGTCTGACGTGCGTCGCCGAGGCGACGGATTTCGGACGCGAGCCGGCAAGAGTTGACGCCCCCGCCACGCGCGACGCCACGTTTTGATTCGTTTCTCTGCCGCCGTCTTCGGGCGCTACCGCCCCCGGTCGCTGCGCTTTAGCTGAGAAAACGGGAAGCACGCGGAACACCGGCCGTGAGACGGGGGTCGGGCCGGCGAATCTTCACCAGTTCGTCGGCTGGTAGTCCTTCAGGAATTTTCCCCACACATGTTCGCCCGTGTTGAAGCCCGCGACGATCGGATCCACGATCCGCGCCGCGCCGTCCACGATGTCGAGCGGCGGATGGAAGCGGTGCTCCTCGACTTTGCGCGCGGCGATTTGCGCGGGGTCTTCGTCGGTCACCCAGCCGGTGTCCACGCTGTTCATGTGGATGCCGCTGGCGAAGTAGTCGGTGGCGGAGGTGCGTGTCATCATGTTCAGCGCGGCCTTGGCCATATTCGTGTGCGGGTGGCGCGTCGTCTTGAAGCTACGGTAAAATTGTCCCTCGACCGCGGAGACGTTCACGATGTGCTTGTCGCGCTCGGGCGTGCGGAGCATGAGCGGCTTCAGGCGCGCATTGATGATGAAGGGCGCGATGGCATTCACGAGATGCACCTCGAGCAACTCGACCGCGGGCACTTCGGCAAGCATGAGCCGCCACGAGTTGCGCTCGCGCAAATCCACCTGCTGCAAATCCTGATCGAGCCGGCCCTCGGGGAAGAGATCCTTCTGTGCGGCAAATTCATCCGGCAGCATCGGCACCTGCGAGAGGGCGGCGGCGTGCGTGAGCCCCGCGACTTCCGAAATGCGCTGCTCCGCGAGCCCGCGATCACCCTGGCCCTCGGGCAGCATGTGGTATCCGCGCAGCCCCTCGTATGCGCCGAGAAGATGACGCACATTTTCCGGCATCGCCTCGAGTGTTGCCACCTCGCCCTGCATCATGTGCTCGTAAAAATCCGGCGGACGTCGCACCGTCTGGCACGCGTTGTTGATGATGAAATCCAGCCGCTCGCGCGTCGCAAGCAGGTGCCTGCAAAACGCCTCCACGCTCGGCGTGTGCCGCAGATCGAGGCCGAAAATTTCCAGCCGGTCTCCCCACTCCGCAAAGTCCGGCTCCTGCGCATAGCGCGCCGCCGAGTCGCGCGGGAACCGCGTGCTCACGATCAGATGCGCCCCGGCGCGCAGCAGCTTGATGCCGGCCTGGTAGCCGATCTTCACGCGCCCGCCGGTGAGCAGCGCCACGCGTCCGCGCAGGTCCGCCGTCTCGGTGCGTTTGCGGAAATTCAGCTCCGCACACGCCGGGCAGAGCTGGTCGTAGAAGTGATGAATCGCCGAGTAGTCCTGCTTGCAGATATAGCAGTTCTGCGGCTGCACAACTTCGCGGAACTCCGCATCGCCCTCCACCTCCCCCTGCTTGAAATCGAGCGGCGGAAAAGCGCTCGGCGTCGTGAAGATTTTTTCCCTGCGCAGCTTGCGGATGCCCGTCTCGGCGAGCTGGCTCTGGTCGCGCACGATCTGCTCGTTCTTGCGCTGGCGCGTCTTCGCCTTCACGAGGCGGCGACGCTCCTTGAGGTCGGGGCAAAAAACCTCACCCGCCGCCTGCACGAGCCGCGTGCGCTCCGCCTCGGGCATCGCCACGAGCAGCGCCCGATCTTTGGCGACGCGCTCCAGCAATTCGACAGCGGCTCGCATGGCCTCCGCGTCAGGCGCGCTGTTGTTGATAGGTTGGTCAGACATGGGACGAAAGGGCCGCGGAACTTACAGATGCATCCCCGTCGTGCGAGCGGGAACGTGCACGGCATTGGCGCTCACAGGCGGACTCCTGACGGGCCGAGGATAGAAATACTGCGACCGATGATCAGACGCCTGCGAAGGTCGGCGATGAGCTGGCATCCCGTTTTCGCGCGACACATCCGGCAGTCGGAATCATCGTGACATCAGGGAATGCTCCCAGAATGCTGATCGCTCAAGACAGTGAATTCCTGATCAAACCACTTCGTGCAGGGACTCTGCGCGATAAAGTGCGAGCGGTTCACCCCGCGCAAAATGTCAGAGTATCAAATTGGCACGATCATCCGAGTCCGGAGCCGACTTGAGTGCACGTGTGGCTTTCCACCCGAATCCCTTGGCGATTTGACCTGCGTCAAAGCCGGTGTTTCCGCGTCGCGCGAACTTCCGTGGCAACGCTGATATGACTCCGCCCACTTTCAAACGCCTCGATGTCCGGAAGCTGATCGCGCGGGGCATCGCGCCCTTTCCGGAAATCCGCAAACGCGTGGACGCACTCCAACCGGGCGAGGGTCTGGCGATCGTCGCGCCGTTTCTCCCGTCGCCGCTCATCGAGAGACTGCGGGGGGAGAAATTCGAGTCGCGCGTGGAGCCGCAACCGGACGGAAGCTGGGTCACGTATTTTTGGCGCGAGACGGAAGCGGCCTAGCTGCGTGATTGCGCTGCGACACTGCGGTGCGGCATGAATCGCGGATGGCCAGCCCGACCGCCGACTTTCGCAAAATCGTTTTTGCAAACACCCTGCGCGGCTGCCAGCTCTTCACTGGCCTGCCGGCTGAGGACCTCGATACGATTGCCTCGTTTGTCGTCGCGAAGGAATTCGCGAAGGGCGCGTATCTTTTTCACGAGGGCTCGGGCTCGGATGGCTTCTACGTCGTGCAGCGCGGCGCGGTGAATGTGCATCGCGTGAGTGCGAGCGGGAAGGAACAGGTCATCTCCGTCTTCCGCACCGGGCAGTCCTTCGCGGAGGCGGCGCTCGCGAGCGCGGGCGGCTACCCGGCGGATGCGCGTGCGATCGAGGAGACGACCGTGTTGCTCGTGCCAAAGGCGGATTTTCTCGGCCTCCTGCGGGGACGCCCCGAACTCGCGCTGCGGATGCTCGGATCGATGAGCCAGCACCTGCGCGTGCTGGTCGGACTGCTCGACGATCTCACGCTCAAGGACGTGGAAACGCGCCTCGCGAACTGGCTCCTGAAGCGCTGCCCGCGCCCGCTGCCGCGCGGCGTGATCGAGATCCAGCTCGACCGCACGAAGCGCGTCCTCGCTGCAGAACTCGGCACGGTGAGCGAGACGCTGTCGCGCACGCTCGCGGGCTTCCGCGACCGGAAGCTGATCCGCGTGGCGGGAAAAACCATCACCATTCTCGATCCAAAGCGGCTCGAAGAAATCCTGCGGCGCAATCTCGGCGAACCGTAGCCGGCCTTCACGGTGCCACGACCTTCGGCGGGTCAATGCCGTAGCGGGCGCGCTGCTCGGGCGTGAGCTTCGTGTAGTCGTAAGGTGCCTGTGCGACGCCGTTGATTTTGGCGTGGATGACATTCGCCATGTCCGCCGCGGTGTTCTTGATGCGCTCCGCATTCTCGCCGGTGAAAAGCTCATCCACCGTCGCGGTGAAAATCGCCAGCCAGCGGTCGAACTGCGGCCGCCCCATCGTCGTGAGCGGCAGGAGTCGCGCGTGCGCGGCGAGGGGATTGCCGACGTATCCGCTGCTGCGGAAAAGCATCGTCTCCCAGAACGCATACATCTTCGGCAGATGCGTGGCCCAGTCGGTCTTCGCCACGTCATTGAAAATGAAACCGAGCAGATCGTCGTCGCGCACTTTCCCGTAGAATGCGTTGACAAACCGCTCGATGTCGGGGCGACCGGTGATGTCCGGGCGACCTTCGGGATGGAGATGGGTGGGATTCATGGGCAGCAAAATGTGGCGCCGCGTGGCGTGCGCACGAGGGTGAGTCGCGTCTTGGCTTGAGTGGGGTCAAGCAATCCTGCGGTGATTCCGTGCGGCACCGCTCACTTCAGGAAATCCGTAAACTCCTTGTCCGTGAAGGCGCGCATCGTGTCGGTGCGCACGTTGCCTCCTGCGGTAAGTTCCGCGAGGAGGTGCAGGATTTTCTTTTCGTGATCGGCGGTGAGGATGAGGACGCCGTCGCAGTGGCCCATCGTCCAGAACTGGCCCTCGACTTTGACGCCGGCTTTCTTCGCCAGCTTGTCGAAGCGGTGGGCTCGTTCCGTGGAGTCGTGGATTTCTTCCGCGCCTTTTTGAGTGAATGTGAGGAGGGTGATGTAGCGGGTCATGGTGGGTTTGGGACTGGTGCGAACACTGTTACTTGAGGAGTCTCCGGCTGCCTTGACTTGAATCAAGGCACATTCACCGCGCTCCGTTCATCATCTCCGTCGAAACCAAAAAACGATTCCTATGAAAAAAGCGCTCCTCTGCCTGGCCAGTCTCGCCGCCACGTCCCTCTTCGCAGCCGAACCGCCGCCGATCACAGGCGGCACCTTGCCGGGGCCGGACGCGAAGCGCACTGATGCGGAAGTCATCGGCGAGGAGAAGGCCGTGCTCACCGCCGCGCCAAATGTGCCGCTGCCGATCAAGCGCAAGCATGCGGTGAAGGTCATCGTGAATCTCGAAGTGCGCGAGGTCGTGAAACGCATGGCCGATGGCGTGGACTATCTGTTCTGGACGTTCGGCGGCGAAGTGCCCGGGCTTTTCATCCGCGTGCGCGAGGGCGATCAGGTGGAGTTTCATCTCGCGAATCACCAGAGCTCGAAGATGCCGCACAACATTGATCTCCACGCGGTGACCGGGCCGGGCGGCGGCGCGACGTCGTCGTTCACGGCACCGGGGCATGAGTCGCAGTTTTCATTCAAGGCGCTCAATCCCGGGCTCTACGTCTATCATTGCGCGACCGCGCCAGTCGGCATGCACGTCGCGAACGGGATGTATGGCCTTATCTTTGTGGAGCCGAAGGAAGGGCTGCCCGCGGTGGACCGGGAGTACTACGTGATGCAGGGCGACTTTTACACGAAGGGGAAATTCGGCGAGGAGGGCTTGCAGCCGTTCGACATGGAGAAGGCCGTGGACGAAAGACCGAGCTACGTGGTGTTCAACGGCGCGGTCGGCTCGCTCGTCGGCGACAAGGCGCTGAAAGCGAAGGTCGGTGAACGCGTGCGGCTTTTCGTCGGCAACGGTGGGCCGAATCTCATGTCGTCGTTCCACGTCATCGGCGAAATCTTCGACAAGGTGTATCAGGAGGGCGGCGCGAAGGTTTCGCAGGAGCAGGTGCAGACGACCGTCGTGCCGGCGGGCGGCTCGGCGATCGTGGAGTTCGGCGTGGAGGTGCCGGGCACTTTCATCCTCGTGGATCACGCGCTGTTCCGCGCGTTCAACAAAGGCGCGCTCGCCATGCTGAAGGTCGAGGGGCCCACGAATCTCCTCGTGTATTCGGGCAAGGAAGTGGACGCGACTTACCTCGGCGACAGTGCATTCACGGGCGCGCAGGGCAAGGTCGCCGCACTCGAGGCGCAGATGAAAAAGGCGATCGCGGGCGATCCGAAAATCACCGCGATGGGCAAGGAGATCATCATGGAGAAAGGGAAACGCGTTTATTCGCAGACATGCTTCGCGTGCCACCAGGCGGAAGGCCAGGGCCTGCCCGGCGTGTTCCCGCCGCTGGCAAAGTCCGACTACCTCATGGCCGACAAGGCGCGCGTCATCCGCGGAGTGATCAAGGGCCAGACCGGCGAGATGACGGTGAACGGCCAGAAGTTCAACGGCGTAATGCCGCCCGTGATGCTGAACGACGAGCAGATCGCGCAGGTCGTCACCTACGTGATGAACACATGGGGCAACAGCGGGGACATCGTCACGTTGGAGGAAGTGCAGAAAATCCACGCCGAGTCGGCGAACCAATAGCGCCGTGGGATCTCGTCGCGCCATTCCGTTGCTGCTCATCGCAGCGCTCGCCGCATCGTGCCGCGCGGCGGATGCGCCTGCGGGAATGGTGCTGATCCAGGCGGGCAGCTACCGTCCGCTCTTCCGCAGCGAGAAGGAGCCGAAGACGATCGATGTCGCCGCATTTTACCTCGACGCGCGGCCCGTCACGAATGGCGAGTTTTTCGAATTCGTCCGCGCGAAACCGCAGTGGCAGCGCTCGCAAGTGAAGCGCCTTTTTGCCGACAAAGCGTATCTGCAACGCTGGGCCGGCGATCTCGCCCTCCCCGCGCCTGCGGACGAGTCGGCACAGCAGCCCGCGGTCTTCGTGTCGTGGTTTGCGGCGAAGGCATACTGCGCGTGGAAGGGCAGGCGGCTGCCGAGCACGGTCGAGTGGGAGCGTGCTGCCGGAGCGGGTTTCACGGTTGCGGATGGATCGAAGGACACGGAATTCACCGGCGCGATCCTGCGCTGGTACTCGACGCCATCGTCTGAAAAACTCCCGCACGCAGGATCGGGACGGCCGAATTTTTTCGGCGCCCGCGATCTGCACGGCCTGATCTGGGAATGGACGGGTGATTTCAATTCCGTGCTCGTCAGCGGCGAAGCGCGCGGCGACACGGATCTCGATCGCGGACTGTTCTGCGGAGCCGGCGCGCTCGGCGCGAGGGACACGGGAAATTTCCCCGCCTTCATGCGCTTCGGAATGCGGAGCAGCCTGCGCGCGGGCTACACGATCCACAACCTCGGCTTCCGCGCCGCAAAAGACCTATGAAGACATGCCTCGCGCAAAGACGCAAAGACGCAAAGCACGCGGCTGCGATTTCGAATTTGGAATGCAGGAAATCAGGAGCTTCACGGCATCATGGCTTTCAAATTCGCCTGCGCGTCGCACGCCTCGCCGGCATCGCCCTTTGCGCCTTTGCGGCTTTGCGAGACACCCATGCCGACGACACGCCCCCCTGCTGCCGCAAGGCGCTCGACGCGGGGAAGCCGACGGACAAGTCGCTCTACCTGCTCGAATCGAAGTGGACTTCCGATGTCGGGAAAACTATCCCGCTCTCGGTGCTGCGCGGACGCCCGCAGATCATCGCGATGTTCTTCACGCACTGCGAATACGCCTGCCCGATCCTCGTCGAAGAACTGAAAAACATCGAGCGCAAGCTGCCGCCCGAGGTGCTCGCGAAAGTGGACTTCCTACTCGTGAGCATGGACACGAAGCGCGACACGCCCGCCGAACTCGCGGCTTTCCGAGGAAAGCGCGATCTCGCGCGCGGACGCTGGACGCTGCTGCGCGGCGAAGCCGACGACGTGCGCGAACTCGCCGCGCTCCTCGGCATCAATTACGCGGAGGATTCGCGCGGGCAGTTTGCGCACACGAACATGATCACGCTGCTGAATGCTGAGGGTGAGATCGCCTTTCAGCTCACCGGCCTGAAGCAGGAGCCCGCATCGCTCCTCGTCGCGATCGAGAAGGCGGCGCGCGCAGCACAGCGCTGAGGATCGCAATGGCCGAACCGCGCCAGTCATTTCTCAGCCTCTGTCCCGCGGAGCCGTTCCGCATTTTCTTTCCGCTTGCGACGCTGCTCGGCATTTCCGGCGTCTCGCTCTGGCCGCTCTTTTTCAGCGGGCTGCACAAATTTTATCCTGGCCCGATGCACGCGCGGCTGATGATCGAGGGGTTCCTTGCGGGTTTCGTCATCGGCTTCCTTGGCACCGCGCTGCCGCGACTACTCTCCGCGCCCCCGTTGCGCAGGGCCGAATTGGGGACGCTGGCCGTGCTTTTTCTCACCACCGCCGGGCTGCACATCGGCGGGCAGCCGCGTGCAGGCGACGCGGCGTTCATCGTGCTGATGCTGTCTTTCGGTGCCTGCATGATCGCGCGTGTTCGGCGTCGCACGGAACTTCCGCCGCCGGGATTCGTGCTCGTGGCATTCGGTTTTTTCAGCGGCATCATCGGGCCGCTGCTGTGGCTGTGCGGGACGCAGGGCTCTCGGATGCGGCGGCAGATTCCGCTCATCGGAGCCCGCAGAATCCGCGCTTGTCAGCCGTGATCCTCATCTGCCGCGAAACCCCGTCGGCGTCACGCCGCTCACGGCGCGGAAGGCGCGGGTGAAGGCGCTGTGATCGGTGAAGCCGCATTCGTGCGCGATGTCGGCGATGCTGCGGGCCGTTTCGCGCAGGAGGCGCGACGCGGCGGCGATGCGCGTTTTTGAAATGAGCTGGCTCGGCGTGATGCCGAAGATGCGCCGGATGATGCGGGCAAACCGGGCACCCGGCAGGCCCGCGATGCGTGCGAGTGTGGACGGCGATAGCGGATCAGCGAAAGCGGTTTCGAGGCGGCGCAGCGCGGCGGCAATCTCCGTCGGAATTTCCTTCGCGGGCATCGGCGCGCGCACATCTTTCGACATGCCGATGATGCCGGTCACGGTGCCGGCGGCGTCGCGCATGGGGAGTTTTGTGGTGAGGCACCAGACGGCTTTGTGCGGCGCATACCAGTGGAGTTCGAGCCGCTCGACGATCGGGCGGCCCGTGCGCAGCACCGTGGCATCCTGCTCCGCGGGGATGCGGCCGAAATCACCGGGGCACACGTCGCTCGGGCGGCGGCCGAGCATCTGCGATTTGCTGCGGAGTCCGTGGCGCTCGACGAGCGAGTCGTTCACGACGAGGTAGCGGCCCGCGGAGTCCTTGATGAAAAAGGCGATGTCGGGCGTATGATCGAAGAGCTGCTCCAGCAGGCGCATGTCCACTGCGCTGCCCGTACCGGAGGCGGCGGCGTGGAGGGCGGCGGCTGTGCTGAGTTTCATGCGGGCGGGCACTTTCGGGTCAAGACGGGGTGGGGGGCGATGTTAGTGTTCGCCTGAAATCGGAAGCAACCCCCGCCGTCTGACTGCCAAATTTCTGAGATGAAAACCATCCGCATTGCCGCAGGTCGCGTCGAACATTCGTCTGTGGGCGAAACCGGAGCGGAGTGATCCCGAAAACTGAAATCGCCATGCACACCAAGTCCTGCCGTCTCATCGTCCTCGCCCTGTTCGCAACGCTGGTCGCTGCGTTTGCCGCGCCCGCTCCGGCGCAGTATGCGGGCTGGCAGAATGCCGGTTCCATTTTCCTGCTCACCACGCCGGAGGGTGCGGTCTTGCCCGCGGGCGTGGTGGTCGAGGGATTCCCGGTGCTCGTGCGTTTGAAAAAGGACACGTTCGATTTTACGAAGGCGCAGCCGCACGGGGAGGATGTGCGTTTTGCCACAGGCGAAGGAGTGCCGCTGGCGTATGAAATCGAGGAGTGGGATGCGGCGCGCGGTGAGGCGAGCGTGTGGGTGCGCGTGCCGAAGATTGCGGGGAATGCGCGGCAGGAGTTGCGTGTGTTTTGCGGGAAGGCGGATGCGAGGAGTGAGTCGAACGGGAAAGCGGTGTTCAATGAATCGAACGGCTACGCGAGCGTGTGGCATCTCGGCGAGACGGTGGCGGATGAAGTGGGGACGCTGGAGTCGAAGGACACCGGGACGACGGCGGTGCGCGGGATGATCGGGCAGGCGCGGCATTTCGCGGGGAAAGCGGGCATTTTCTGCGGCGACAAAATCGCGAACTATCCCGCGGGGGGGAGCGCGCACACGACGGAGCTGTGGTTCCGCGCGACTCAGGCGAATGGGACGATCATCGGCTGGGGCAACGAGGGCGGCGGACGCGGGAGCAAGGTGCGGATGCAGTTCCGCAGTCCGCCGCATGTGCATGTGGACAGCGATTTTTCCGACGTGGATGCACCGGGCAGGCTGACGCTCGGTGAGTGGATTCACGTCGCGCACACGTATGGCGACGGGCCGCGGCGCATTTACATCAACGGCGAAGTGGCGGGCGAGGCGACGACGAAGCTCGACCTCAAGAACCCCGCGCGACTGTGGCTCGGCGGGTGGTATCACAACTACGACTTCGTGGGTGACATGGATGAGGTGCGCGTGTCACGCGTGGCACGCTCGGCGGAGTGGGTGCGGCTCGAATACGAAAACCAAAAGCCGATGCAGACGCTCGTCGGGCCAGTGGTGCAAAGCGGGAATGTGTTTTCCGTTTCGCAGACGCAGCTCACGGTCGCGGAGGGAAAGAGCGCGACCATCACGGCGCAGGCGGGCGGTGCGCAGAAGGTGTATTGGATTTTGAAACGCGACGGGCGTGAGAGCGTGGTGGCGGTGGATCGATTCAGCTACGTGTTCGACGCGGGGCGCGTGGTCGGCGATGCGAGTGCGACGCTGCAATTCCGCGCCGTCTATCCGGGCGAAGTGAAGACGAAGGACATCGCCATCACGGTGAAGGAGGACATCGCGGAGCCGGTGTTCACGCTGAAAGCGCCGGCGGCGTGGGACGGGCGCGCGACCATCGAAGTCGTGCCTGTCGTCGCAAATCTTGCGGAGATGCAGGCGAAGGGTGCGGGCGATTTGAAGATCGAGTGGAAGGTCGCGGGCATCGCGACCATCAAGGAAATCGTGCCGGGAAAATTGCTGCTCAAGCGCGCGCAGAACAGCGGCGCGCTGACGGTGACGGCGACGGTGGGCAATGGCGGCGCGCTGACGACGCACGCGGTCACGATCGCCGTGACAGAGCCGAAGAGCGACGCGTGGATCGCGC
>JANXZI010000635.1 GCA_025355595.1 Spartobacteria bacterium | reverse complement strand
ACGGCCAACATCCAAAGCGAAGAAGTGCTGCCGTGGCGGATTCTGTCCTTGGGAGTTGGGGGTTGGAAGTTGAGCGTTGAGCGTTGAGCCCGCCGCAGGCGCTTCTGTTGGTGTCCCGAATTTTTCTCCTTCGGGCTGACGCATCATTCTGATTTGAACGCCATGAGCCGCGCATTGCATCCCGCAGCCGCTCCGCTATCTTCACCGCCATGATGCGCACATCGAATCCCACACTGTCACCCGCCACCTTCCACCAGCCCATCGCCACGGGCGAGCAGCGCATGACGATTCAGGGCGCGGTGAACAAGACCGCCCTCCTGCTCGGCCTTGCCGTATTCTCCGCGGTGTTCGCGTGGGGGCGCTGCTCGGAAAATCCCGGTTCGGCGATGCCGCTCATCCTCGTCGGCGCCATCGGCGGCCTCCTCATGGCGATGATCACATGCTTCAAAAAGGAATGGTCCCCCGTGACCGCGCCGATCTACGCGCTGCTGGAGGGCCTCGTCCTCGGCGGTGTCTCCGCGCTCTACAACATGCAGTCGCACGGCATCGTCCTGCAGGCCGCGATGCTCACCTTCGGCACGCTCTTCGCGATGCTCGCCGCGTACCGCACCGGGCTGATTCGCGCCACGGAGAAGTTCAAGACTGGCGTCATCGCCGCGACCGGCGGAATTTTCCTCCTGTATATGGTCTCGTGGATCCTCAGCCTCTTCCACGTGAACATGGGCTTCATGCAAGGCGGCGGAATGCTGAGCATCGGCATCAGCGTCTTCGTCGTGGTCATCGCCGCGCTGAATCTCGTGCTCGACTTCGACGTGATCGAGCAGGGCGCGAAGCTCGGTGCCCCGAAGTATCTCGAATGGTATGCCGGCTTCAGCCTGCTGGTCACGCTCGTGTGGCTCTACCTCGAAATCCTTAACTTGCTCATGAAGCTCAATTCGCGGCGCAACTAGGCGAGGCGCGAGGCGGGTGCTGCCCTGAATCGCTCGAGGGCCTTCTGCCATGCGTCTTCCAGTCATCCACGGTCTGATTCGTCGCAGGCTGCTCGTGAATTTCCGCGTGGACGCGGAAATCATGCGGCGCTTCCTGCCTGCGCCCTTCCGCCCCAAATTGCACGGTGGCTACGCCATCGCCGGCATCTGCCTGATCCGGCTCGAGCAGATTCGTCCTGGGTTCCTTCCGAGTTTTTTCGGGGTATCCAGTGAGAACGCCGCCCACCGCATTGCCGTGCTCTGGGATGAGCCTTCCGGCAAATCGCGAGAAGGCGTTTTCATTCCGCGCCGCGACACCGGCTCGTGGCTGAGTCATCTCGCTGGCGGACGAGTCTTCCCCGGCGAACATCAACTTGCTGATTTCGCTGTGACCGACGATGCGTCCGGCATTGCCATGTCCATCCATGCTCGCGATGGAAAAATGACGGTCCAGCTTCGTGCCCGAGAAAGCGAAGCGTTGCCGGAATCCTCCTGCTTCGCATCGCTCGCAGAATCTTCCGCATTTTTCGAGGGCGGCAGTGTCGGCTATTCAGTGACGCGCGATTGCTGCCGGCTCGATGGCATCCGTCTTCGCACGGAAAGCTGGCAGGTGCGCCCGCTCGCAGTCGAACACGTTGAATCAACATTCTTCGCCGATGAGTCGGTCTTCCCTCGCGGCAGCGTTGCCTTTGATCACGCGCTCATCATGCGAGACATCACCCACCAGTGGCATGTGATGGACGACATGGTCACCGGGTGAAGGCGACGGGACTGCGGGTCAACGCCGCTCCGCCGCATCCAGCCCGTCGCCCGACAGCTCCTCAAACTCCACGAAGTGATCCGGGCGCAGCGGCTCGCTGATGCGGTAGTCCTCACCGAGCCATTTGCCGAGGTCGATCATCTTGCAACGCGCGGAGCAGAACGGGCTGGCGGACGTGTTGAGGTCCGCGGGCTTTCCGCAGATCGGACATTTCAGCGCGGGTTTCTTTTCTGCCATTCGCGCAAGATAGAATCACGGATGCCGGATGTCAGCCGCGGAGGCGAGCTTCACCGTAGCCGCCGACCGCAGGAGGCGGGCCATTCGATTTGGTCGCGCACGAATCAGAGTACCCGCATCGTTCCCTTGGCGGTTACGGCTACAACGCTCAGTTCCGCGGCGGGTTCACTTCGCGGACGGCGGCGCCGTTTGTGTCGCTGAGCAGCATGATGGCGAGCTTCTCGACGCTGTTGAGTTCGGCGGGCTTGAGCATCTGGTAATCGAGGCCGTTGGCGGGCGCGGCTTCGCTGCCGAGCGGCATGGGCTGGATGTTCTCCGGCGCGTTCAGGCTCGCGTAGTCGAAGCGTCCGCGCAGGTCGGTGTAGCCGTCCTTGAAGAAGCGCACAGTGCCGTTGTTCAGGCGCGCGTACACTTTCACGTAGGCTTTCGCGACGGGCTTGCCGGTGCCGCTGTCGAGCGCCTCGATGCGGCCGTAGTTTTCCGCGAGCGTGAGCTTCAGCGTGTTCGCGTGATACGCCTGCGCCTTGCGCTGTCCGGCACCGAGGATCTCGACGAGCACGTTGGCTTTGGCGAATTCACCCGGCAGCGGAATGTCGAGCGCGTCCTTGCCCTTCGGCAGCGCGTGCTTCGCGCTGCTGCTCGGCTTGATGATCGAAAACCGCCCCGAATCCTGGCTCACGAACGGGCTGCTGCTGAACGAAAACTCGGGATCCATGAGGTAGTAGTTCACCGTCACGTCGCCGAGATTCTTCCACGTCAGCGCGATGGATTTGTTCTCCACCTTGAAGTCAAACGTCGGCTCGCTCGCCGCGAGTTCCGCCTGCTGCTTCTCGCGATCGGGCTTGTCGTCGTCTTTCTTCGCCGCAGCCTTGCCCTCGATCTCGTCGAGCTGCGAGCCGACTTCGGCGAAAAGATTCCGCCAGCGCGCGACGGGATGCCCCGCGTAGTTCGCCGCGATGCCGCGCGCATCGGCGAGGTTGCCCTCGTAGAAATCCGCGTAGCACCGGAAGTAGTCGTGCTGGATTTTCACCGGCAGCGCCTTCGCATCCACGGAGTGGAAGCGGGTCAGCGCGTCCTCCACGCGATCCTGGAGGAAGAGGTGATACGTCACGCTCATGCTGTCCATCGCGTCGAGCGTGGGCTTGTGCGCGAGGATGTGGAGGAGGTGCTGGTATTGCCCGAGCACGGTCGGATTCGCGATGCGGTGCTCGCTGCCGAGCCGGTGCGCG
>JANXZI010000564.1 GCA_025355595.1 Spartobacteria bacterium | reverse complement strand
ATTTCCACGTCGCGCAAAACGACGGCCAAGTCCACGGCGCAGGCGCGCACGACAAGACCGGCAAGCACTGCCCCGCCGATGATCCGAACGGCAAACTCGATATCGTGAAATGCGCCGGCTACTGGCTGAAGGACGCTGCCGCACGCGGCATCCAGCACATCTGCTGGGACGGCTGCATGTTTCCGAACGCAAAGCTGGAACAGGCGCAGACGTGGAACGCGATCCTCGACGTGATGCTGAAGGTCCGCGCGGCGCACGGGTGGAGCTAGCCGACGTAGCGTAGCTCTCCAGAGCTGCGCCAAATTTGCTTCGCGAGAAAATCCTGCGCGCTTGCCGCGCAGCACTCATCTGCTAGGCTGCAAGCATGAGCATCGAAGCCGTCCAGCACGAGATCGCGAATTGGGATGAGGCGCAACTCCGCCACTTGATCGCGTATGCCGTCGTCTTGCAGGATCGGAAGAACGGACACTTTCCCGGCGATTTCGCAACGAAACCGGACTCACCAGAACGCTGGGTGTCGCTTGAGGAACTCGATCGGAAATTGGGCTTCACTCCCGAAGAACTGGTGGAATGAATTACCGGCTGTTGCTCGACATCGAGGTCGTCGAGTTCATTGCCAGCCTCCCGCGGCGCGAACAGATCCGGTTGCGCAAGCGGCTCGGCGAAATTCAGGCCACGCCGACACGCTTCGCGGATTTCCGCGAGCCGGAACCTGACGGGCGCACTCTCGACGTTCACATTCACCGTGGTTTCGCGATCTACTACTGGGATGACTTCGCGGACCGGCACATCAAGGTGTTCCGCATCCGCCGCGCGGATGCGTGAAAATCAGCCCGCCTCCTGCCGTCGGCGGCTACCTCACCGGCGGTGCAGGCCGCCGGTGAGCTTGAAGACTGCGATCAGGATTCCGTAGATCACGGTGCCGATGACGGCGGCGATCATGACCATGACGATCGGCGGGATGAGGGTGCTGACGACTTTCACCTGCTTGTCCAATTCGCGCTCGTACACGTCGGCGATGAGGTTCATCGTATCGGAAAATTTCCCCGTCTGCTCGCCGACGCTCATCATGTCCACGAACATCTCGGGGAAGATTTTCTGGTGCGCGAGTGCGTTCGAGAGCGTCGCGCCGTCCACGACCGCGGCGCGGACTTCCATCATGCGCAGGCGGATGTATTCATTCCCCGCGATGTCCTCGAGCAGTTCGAGCGCGCGCAGGAGCGTCACGCCATTCTGCGTGAGCGTGCCGAGCGTGCGGGCGAACTGCGCGTACAGCCGGAAGCGCGGGATGCGGCTCAGCACCGGCACCGTCCATTTGAACCGCCCCCACGTCACGCGGCCCGACGGCGTGGCGATGAAGGCGCGAAACAGCAGGAACGCGCCGACCAGCATGGCGACGACGAGCCACCAGTAGTGCGTGATGGTGTTGTTCAGATTGATGATCATCTGCGTCGGGCCGGGCAGCGCGGTGCCCGTGTCCTTGAAGAACGAGATGAGCTGCGGCACCATCGTGTTCATGAAAATCATGATCAGCCCGATGCCGATCACGACAAGCACGGCGGGATAAAGGAGCGCCTGCTGCACGCTGTCGCGCAGCGCCTTCACCTCGCCGATGTGGATGGTGAGCCGGCGCAGGATCGTGGGCAGCGAACCGGACGCCTCGCCGGAGGAGACCATGTTCACGTAGAGCGGGGAGAAGATGCGCGGGAAATCGCGCATCGCCTGCGAGAGGCTGCGGCCATCCACGAGCGACTGGTGGAGGGACTTTGAAAGCGCCTGGAGCTTCGCGTGCTTGAGGCGCTTCACGAGCACGCTGAGTGACTCGTCCAGCGTCATGCCTGCGCCGAGCAGATGGGCGAGCTGTTCGCTGAAGAGATACTGCTGCGAATAGCTGAGCTTCATCCCACCGCCGGCTGGAGCGGCCGCGGGTGCCGCGCCTGCGCCCGCTTTCGAGACGGCGGGTTTTCCGGCGGCATTCGCCGTCTTCGCGAGCGGGGAGTTGGAAGTGGAGGTTTCCTTCGCCGATGGCGAGGCTGTCCCGGAGGTTGCGGGGCTTTTCTGCTGCGGCGCCTGCGCCGCGCCAGCCTCCATCGCCTGCACGCGGATGGGCACACAGCGCTTTTGCTCGACCATGGCGATCGCGGCCGAGCGATCACTGGCCATGACGACGCCATCCACGAGCAAGCCCTGAGCATTTCGCGCGCTGTATCGGAATTCAGGCATGAGTCGGGAATGCTGTGCCTTCGCGAAGCGCAAAGGCAAGCGGGGAGGCTCGCATTCGACGGACGATTACGGTGAACGATCTACTCACACCGGCGGCGCCGCAGCCCCATCGCAGCCATCGCGAGAAAAAAGCCTACCGCGAATGTTGAAGGCTCGGGAACTGGGGTGACCAACGTGGACATCCTGTAAATGTCAGTACCAAAATTTGCATCCGGGCCACCGCCGAATGTGCCAACGATGATCCCGGTCGAATTGGTTGGAACATTTGAAAGATCCGTATTCGTTGAGCCGGGAAGCGGCGAGTCAGATGGAAAGACCCAGGCCGCTGAGGTCGTATTTGTGAAAATGCCCCACTGCGTGGCGGCTCCAATGCTGGATGCATCGAAAGTCCAATAGTGGATACGCTGGCCGACGAAGGCGACGTTAGTGTTCACCGACTGGGTATCCCAAACCCCATTGGTATTGTACGCATTTCCCACCCTGCTCGTTCCAAACTCGACGAATGCACTTTGAATGGTGGACAGGTTGCCAAAGGAAAAGGCTGTGGCAATCTGGGTATCGGTGATTGTGAAATATCCAATCTTTATCAACGCCCGATCCGTGACAGTCATTGAGGTTCCATTGGCCAATGAATTATTCGCCAGCCCCAATGAGTTTG
>JANXZI010000562.1 GCA_025355595.1 Spartobacteria bacterium | reverse complement strand
CAACGAACCGATTCCCAACTCCAACGACTCCGCACTCATGAACATCCGCACCTTCACCGCCGCCGCGTTCGCCGGCATCGCCTTCACCTCCGCACTTTCGGCACAGGACTGGCCCGCGTGGGGCGGCAGCGATCCGGGGCGCAACATGTATTCACCCGCGAAGGGCATCCCCACGTTCTTCGGTCCGAAGGAGCCAAACAAGCAGGGCAAATACGAAATCCAGTACAAGAAAAACAGCGAGGAGATCGACATGGCCACCACAAAGAACGTGAAGTGGATCGCGAAGCTCGGCTCGCAGACTTACGGCAATATCGTCGTCGCGTATGGCAAGCTCTACATCGGCACGAACAACGCGGGCATGCGCGACCCGCGCTTCAAGGACGACAAGTCGGTGCTGCTTTGCCTCGATGAAAAAGAGGGCGATCTCCTGTGGCAGTTCACCGTGCCAAAACTGCTGAGCGGAAAGGTCAACGACTGGGAATATCTTGGCTATCTCAGCGCGCCATTCGTGGATGGCAACACGCTCTATTCCGTGACGAGCCGCTGCGAAGTCGTCGCGCTGAACGCCGACGGGCAGAAGAAAGGCAACACGGGCACTTTCAAAGACGAAGGACAGTATATGGTCGGCCCCGGCAAGCCGAAGGTCGAGGTCACCGCGAAGGACGCGGACATCCTTTGGAAATACGACATGATGGACGAACTCGGCGTGTATCCGCACAACGCGTCGAACAGCTCGCCCCTCGTGCTCGAGGACAAGATCTACGTCTGCACCAGCAACGGCCAGGACTGGTCGCACGTCACCATTCCCTCGCCGAATTCACCGAGCTTCATCGTGCTCGACAAGAAGACCGGCGCGCTCATCGGCGAAGACGACGCGAAAATTGGCCCGCACATTTTCCACGGCCAGTGGACCTCGCCGAGCGCGGGGAAAGTGGATGGCAAGTGGCAGATCTATTTCGGCGGCGGCGACGGCTTCCTCTATGCGTTCGACTCGAATCCCGTGAAGGAAGGCGACTCGAACTACATGAAGACCGTGTGGAAATTCGAAATCGTCCCCGACGAGTACAAGCACGACAAGACGGGCAAGCCCTACAAGTATCCCGCGCCGGAAGGCCCGAGCGAAATCATCGCCACGCCCGTCGTGTACAAGGACAAGATCTTCGTCGCGTGCGGCCAGGATCCCGAGCACGGCGAAGGCGTCGGACGGCTTGTCTGCATCGATCCGAAAGGACTGAAAGGCGACGCGACCAAGACCAAGGGCGCGCTCGTGTGGGAGTTCCGCGACATCAAGCGCAGCATCAGCACGGTGGCGATCGATCCTGCGACCGATTTGCTCTTCACCGGCGACTACAGCGGCTTCGTCTATTGCATTGATTCAAAGACCGGCAAGCTGCTCTGGCAGCACGACACGCAGGCCCACATCTGGGGCTCGCCAATGGTCGTGGATGGAAAGGTGTTCATCGGCAACGAGGACGGCGACCTCTACGTCTTCGAGGCGAAGGCGGAGAAAAAACTCCTCTTCCAGGTGAACATGGGCGCACCGATCCTCGCCACGCCCGTCGTTGCGAATGGCGCGCTCTACATCAACACGCAGACGCATCTCTTCTCGATCAGCGAAGGCGCGAAGGCGCAGGAGAAGCAGAAGTAGCTGCACCGCGAGCGCGCCATCCGGAACCACCGCCCATGACCACCACAAGCAAGTCCGCACTCACGCCCACGCACTGGCTCATCATCATCGTCGCGAGCCTCGGGTTTCTCTTCGACACCTACCAGTTGCTCATGACCCCGCTCGTCGGGCCGGCGGCGATCGCCGAGCTGCTGAATGTGCCGTTGAGCAATCAGGCCGTGTCGGACTGGATGGGAAACATGCTGTGGCTCACGGCGCTGAGTGGCGGTGTCTTCGGTCTGCTCGGTGGCTGGCTTACGGATCGGCTCGGTCGGAAGTTCGTCATGGCGCTCGGCATTTTCGTCTATTCGCTCTCGCCGGTCGCGGGCGCGTTCGCACAGCCTGACGGCATGCTTGCAAGGGCAGTCCTGACGATCGCTCCCGACGCACACAATGCCGCCGCGCTCGCGAGCTTCATCTTCTGGCGCTGTGCGACCTTCATCGGCGTGTGCATCGAGTTCGTCGCGGCCATCACGTGGATCGCGGAGGTTTTCTCCGACAAGGCGCAAAAGGAAAAGTGGCTCGGCATCACGCAGCTCTTCGCATCACTCGGCGGCGTGCTCGTCACGGGCGTGAGCCTGTGGCTGGGAACTCATGCCAAGGATCTCCCGCACCTCGGAATGCCGATGGCGCTCGGCGCAACGGATCCCGCATCGTGGCGCTACCTGCTGCTCACGGGCATCATCCCCGCGCTGCTCATCGCGCTCATGTTGCCCTTCGTGCCGGAGTCGCAGGTGTGGCGCGAACGCAAGAAGGCCGGCACGCTCAGGCGCCCGAGCTTCGGCGCGCTGTTCTCGCCGGAATTCCGCCGCGTCACGCTTATCACTGCAGGACTCTCCGCGTGCGCGTACGGCATCGCATTTGGTGCGCTGCAGCTCACGCCCGGACGCATCGCGCCCGGCCTGCCAAA
>JANXZI010000558.1 GCA_025355595.1 Spartobacteria bacterium | reverse complement strand
CGGCGGCTCGGTGGCCGAAAAGCCGAGGCTCGGGAGATAGCCGAAAATCAGCGGCAGCCACGCGCCCCAGATGGCGATTTCGAGGACCATCATGAGGAACAGCTTGAAGCGAGGGGAGGAATTCATGCGCGCGGTGTGTAGGCGGACGGTGCGGATGTGGCAAGGCTTCGGGAGGACAGGAATTTCAACGTCCAACGCCCAACGCCCAACGCCCAACTTCCAAGGGAAGAATTCCGGCGCGAAACGCTGTCTTTCCTTGGAAGTTGGGCGTTGGACGTTGGGCGTTGATCCCGGCGCAGCGGCTTGCGTCCTCTCGCTTGCTCCGGCATTTCTCCGCGCATGAATCTCTCCCATCTCCGCGCAGGCATCATCGGCACCGGCTTCATCGGGCCCGTCCATCTCGAAGCACTCAAGCGCCTCGGCGTGCAGGTGAATGCGCTGTGCGGTTCGCGCGACAGCGCGCTGGCGCTCGCGAAGAAGTGGGGCGTGCCCGAGGTGTACGGCGACTACGACTACGAGGCGATGTATGCGTCGCCGAACATTGACGTCGTCCACATCACTTCACCGAACAAGGCGCACGTAGAGCAGGCGCTCGCGGCACTCGCGGCGGGCAAGCATGTCGTCTGCGAAAAGCCGCTCGGCATGAACACCGCCGACACCGCGCGCGTGGTGAAGGCCGCGTCGAAAAGTGATCGCGTTTTTGCGGTGAACTACAACTGCCGCTTCTTCCCCGCCGTGCTGCAAATGCGGAAGCTCGTGGAGCGCGGCGACCTTGGAAAAATCATCCACGTGCAGGGCCACTTTTTCCAAGACTGGCTGCTGAAGGAGACCGACTACAACTGGCGTCTCCTCGCGAGCGAGGGCGGAAAATTGCGCGCGGTCGGCGACATCGGCACCCATTGGATGGACGCGGTTTCATTCGTCCTCGGCGCAAAACCGGATGCGGTCTTCGCGATGCTCGAGACTTTCCACAAGACCCGCAAGCGCCCGCGCGGCGAGGTGAAGACCTTCGCGAAAACAAACCCGAAGGACATGGTGAGCTACCCCGTGGACACGGAGGATTTCGCGAGCGTGCTGCTGCACTTCGGGAAATCCGCGCACGGAAATGCCGACGGCGTCCACGCAAACGCAAGCATCTCGCAAGTCGCGGCCGGGTGGAAATGTTCGCTCGCCATCGGCATCTACGGCACCGAAGGCAGCGTGCGCTGGGACCTGCAAGACCCGAACGTCCTGCACATCGGCCGCCGCGATAAGCCGAACGAAATCCGCCAGCGCAGCGCGCCCGGATTCGACAAGGACATCGCGCATTTCAGCGACTATCCCGGCGGCCACGCGGAGGGATTTCCCGATTCGCACAAGATGCACTACCGCGCGATCTACGAGCACATCGCGAGCGGAAAAAGGACGCCCGCGATTTTTGCAAACGCGCAGGACGGCCACGAGGAGGTACGGCTGTGCGAGGCGATTCTCAAGAGCAGTGCGAAGAGGACTTGGGTCCGCGTGTAGAGCAGGAAATCGCAGCTCCATTGTTTCCGCGGCGGTGGAGTGATTCCGCGGCACTCTTTGGGTGATTGGCGTTTGAAGTTAGAAGTTTGATGATGAGCCCCGCGCAGCGGCCCTTGGGTAAACGCGCGCATCGTCCGAGTCGCACCGCGCCTGCGGCGGGCTAAACATCAAACGTCGAACCTCTAACGTCTAACGCCAAACGCCAAACGCCAAACGCCAAACCGAGCCGCTCCGGATGCGCCCTTGCCATGCGCGCGCATCGGTGGTCTTTGGGCGCACGCACATGGATCGCAACACCTACCTCATCATCCACCTCATCGGAATCTCCGTCCTCGCCCTCGGCGTCGGCGGCATGATGGCCGGCGGGGAAAAGCGCAAGACCTTCGCCATCCTGCAAGGCATCGGCCTGCTCGTCATGCTCGTCTCCGGCTTCGGCCTGCTCGCAAAGCTCGGCCTCGGCTACCCGCACTTCGCCATCGTGAAGACCGTGCTCTGGCTCCTCATCGGCGCGCTCCCCGTCATCTTCCGCAAGCTGAAGACTCCGCTCCCCGCCGCCATTCTGATCTCGATCATCCTCATCGGGATCATGGCCTACCTCGGTGTGGTAAAGCCCGCGCTCTGGTAACGGCACGGACGCATTGAGGCCGCTCCCGCTCATTTCGCAGGCGATGCCTCGGGTGGTGTCTTACTCGTAATCTTAATCTTAATCCCGCGTTGCCGGAGTAAGGTTCTGATGAGGATGAAGACGAAAACCTGAACTTTAGGACACCGCCATACCTCTTGCCACGACACACGCCACACGCCCTTGAAAATTTCATCTGGCGTCCTCTGCAAAAACCGTTTCTATTCCGCCTCCCGCGACCGGAAACACTCTTTCCCGCAACCGGAAAAAATGCGCGCTTAGCTCAGTGGTAGAGCGCTTGCTTCACACGCAAGAAGTCGCAGGTTCGAACCCTGCAGCGCGCACCATTTTCGCACTTTGGCAGTGCGTGAAGTCTTGCCAAGTCTTCGTCTTGGCAGCAGGCGCGAAACCCGTTAGCCTCTCTCCCGTGAGCACTATCACCGCCATTCTCGAACCGCACGCCGATGGCAGCTTGCACCTGCCACTGCCGGCGGAATTGCGGCACCGCAGGGTGCGCGTCGAGGCGACGCTGGAGGCGGCGGATGAAGCGGAATCCGCCCCGATGCTCGCTATGCCGGGTGCCGCCGGGGGACTGCACGCCGAACGCATCGCGGGACGGCTCATCCTCGCCGGGCCGCGTCTCGTCCGTCAGGCGGAGGTCGAGGCCATCCTCGACGAATTTCCGTGACCTGGCTGCTCGATGTTTCCGCACTCGTCGCCCACCTCGTGCAAAGCCACGAGCACCATTCCCGCGTGAACGCCTGGTGGCCGGGGCGAACGCTTGCCGTGTGTCCGATCACCGAGCTGGGTTTCCTGCGCGTCGCCTGCGCGCTCGGCTCCACAATGGAAGACGCCCGCACCGCACTCGCCTTCGCGAGCGACAGATCAACGCTTGGAAATTCTGGCATGCGCGGATAGTAGTCCTTTTATGAGCACCGCTACTGTCGCGCAATTCGCAAAAGACCCGGCTGCCTACATCGAGGCAGCCGAGCATGGAAAGACGATCCACCTGCTGCGCAACGGGCGTCGCGTCGCGCGGCTCTCGCCGGAGCCGCCGCGCCCTGCGCGCGGGAAGATCTCCGCCGGGGATCTGGATTCGTGGCTCTCCCGCGAGCGGCCATTTTTTGACTCCATGCGCGGCAAGTCGCGCGGCAAGTCCGCGGTCCGCGCGCTTGAGGAAAGCCGCCGGTGAAGGTCGTGGTGGACGCCAGCGTGCTCATCGCGTTCGTCCTCCCCGACGAGGACGAGCACCCCGATGCGGCACGCTTCATCGCGGCGTGCGACTTGGCCGGGCACCAAATCATCCTGCCCGCGCTCGCGTGGCCCGAGGTTGCCGGCAGCATCGCGCGCAGG
>JANXZI010000553.1 GCA_025355595.1 Spartobacteria bacterium | reverse complement strand
GATGAGCGAAGTGACGCCGCCTTTGTAAGCCTCCTTGCCGCCACGAGGCGTGGCCCCGCTGCCAATCTTCATGCACACATCGCGAAGTTTAACGGTCTCTTCACCCGCCATAACCCAGCCCCCTCAGGTTTGCTTTGATGGCCTGCTCCAGTTTCGCGGACTCGGCGAACTGGGCGTGCAGTTCGGCGACGAGGCGCGGCATCTTTTCCTCGAAGGGGTCGCCGTCGTCTTCGACTTCCTCGGCACCGACGTAGCGGCCGGGCGTGAGGACGTGGCCGTGCGCGGCGATTTCGGCGGTGGTGGCGGATCTGCAAAAGCCGGGGATGTCCGCATACGCGGACGAATCGTGGCTGGTGACTGGTGACTTGTGACGGGTGGCAGAATCTCCACGCCAAGCGTGATACGTGGAGACGATCTTCGCGAGATCGGCGTCGGTCAGCTCGCGATGCACGCGGTCAATGAGCGTGCCCATTTTCCGCGCATCAATGAACAGCGTCTCGCCTTGGCGGGCGCGGATGCAGTCGGGCACCTTGTCGTCGCCTCGCTTCACTTTGCGCGCCCCCTTGTTCTTCGTCAGGAACCACAGGCAGACGGGAATCTGCGTGCTGTAAAAAAGCTGCCCCGGCATCGCGACCATGCAGTCCACCAGATCGGCCTCGATGAGAGCGCGGCGGATGTCGCCCTCGCCGGACTGGTTCGACGACATGCTGCCATTCGCGAGGACGAAGCCCGCCATGCCCCCGGCAGTGCCAGACGAAGCTGGCGCGAGGTGGTGGATGAAGTGCTGCACCCAGGCGAAGTTGGCGTTGCCCTTGGGCGGGACGCCGAACTGCCAGCGCACGTCGTCGTCCTTGCGATACCAGTCGGAGTCGTTAAAAGGCGGATTCGCCATCACGTAGTCGGCGCGGAGGTCGGGATGCAGATCGCGGCGGAAGGTGTCGGCGTTCTCGGGACCGAAGTCCGCCTCGATGCCGCGCAGCGCGAGATTCATGATGGCGAGGCGGCGGGTCGTCGGATTGGACTCCTGCCCGTAGATGCTGATGTCGCCGAGTTTTCCGCCGTGGGATTCGACGAACTTTTCCGACTGCACAAACATGCCGCCGGACCCGCAGGCCGGATCGTAGATGCGACCCTTGTAAGGCGCGAGCATCTCGACGAGCAGCCGCACGACGCAGCTCGGCGTGTAAAACTGCCCGCCATTCTTGCCCTCGGCGCTGGCGAACTTCGTGAGGAAATACTCGAACACGCGCCCCAGCACGTCCTTGGAGCGGCTGGCGACATCGGCAAGCTGGATGGAGCCGATGAGATCGATCAGTTCGCCGAGGCGGTGCTTGTCGAGGTCGGCGCGTCCGTAGTTCTTGTTGAGCGCACCCTTGAGGCGGGGATTGTCGCGTTCGAGGGCGACCATCGCGTCGTCCACATCCTTGCCGATGCCCGGGAGTTTGGCGCGGGATTGCAGGTGCGCCCAGCGGGCTTCCTTTGGCACCCAGAACACGCTCGAGGCAAGGTATTCGTCCTTGTCCTCGGCATTCGCCCCGGCGAAATCGCCCTCACCCGCGACGAGTCTGGCGTGGTGCTCCTCGAAAGATTCGGAGATGTATTTGAGGAAGATGAGCCCGAGGACGACGTGCTTGTATTCCGCCGCATCCATGTTGTTGCGCAGCTTGTCCGCCGCATCCCACAGTTTGGCCTCAAAGCCGATGTTCGCGGTGGAGTCCTTGGGGGCTTTTGAACGTGCTGCCATGAGACTTGTTATTTCAACCTCCAAACCGACTTTCCATCCAGCCACGTCTCGCGCACCTGGGTGTCCTTCAGTTCGTCGAGCGGGCACTTCAGCACGTCGCGGTCGAGGATGATGAAGTCGGCGCGCTTGCCGGGTTCGAGCGAGCCGCACTCCTTTTCGAGGAAGAGAATTCTTGCGTTGTTGATCGTATAAAGGCGGATGGCCTCCTCGCGCGTGATGCCGCCCTCAAGGTGCAGCGGCTCATCCATGAAGCGGCACTTTCTCCCGATGGCGATCCACATCGCGAGCCACGGGTTGTAGGGATTGATCGAACGCAGGCTGCCGATCTTCTGCATGTGATCGCTACCGCCGCCGACGGTCACCTTTGCATCGAACAGCGCGCGCAACGGCTGGAAACGGCTCATGCGCTCGTTGCCGAACTGCTTCAGCAGCGTGGCGCCGTCGAGGTGAAACCAGATCGGCTGCATGTCTATGACCGCGCCGAGCCGCGCGGCCTGCGCGATGCTGTCGGTGGTCATGAAATTGCAGTGCGTGATACACGGGCGCGTGTCGCGCAGCTTCGGCGTGTCCTTGCTCACCTCGTCGTATGTGTCGAGGAGGAGCTTCACCGCGCCGTCGCCGACGCTGTGCGCGGTGAACTGCAATCCCGCGCCCGCGACCTTGCGCACCATTTTCGCGAGATGCTCGCTCGGGGTGCGCTGCACGCCGCGGTAATTTTTGTCCGTGATGCCATAGATGCTGCTCACGCCCCACGGCTCCAGCATGAGAGCGCTGCCGGTGAGCATCCCGCCGTCGAGCCAGATTTTCGTGCCGATGATCTGGAGCATCGGGTCGGGCTTCGTGAGCGGGTGGTTGATGATGTTTTCCAGCTCCAGCTCCGTCGTGCGCCACACGCTGCCGGTGGAAAATATGTGCGACAGGCGGAGCCGCACGGTGAGTGAGCCCGCATCACGCAGGGACTGATACACGGCGACATTTCCGCTGCTCGCGCCGCGATCCGCGATCGTGGTGAAGCCGACGCTGTTGTAATCGGCGAAGAGCGTCTTCACGAGTTCGCGCGTCTGCTCCGCGTCCGGTTTCCTGCTGATGGACTTCGCCTGGATGCTCGGGCTGAACGCATGCATGAGCCCGGTCGGCTCGCCCTTTTCATCGAAGACGACGACGCCCGTGGAGCCCGCGGGAACTTTGAAATTCCGGTCAATGCCCGCGAGTTTCAGCGCGAGGGAATTCAGCAT
>JANXZI010000539.1 GCA_025355595.1 Spartobacteria bacterium | reverse complement strand
ACGAGAGGACCGGGTTTGACGAACCACTGGTGTTCCAGTTGTCGTGTCAACGGCAGTGCTGGGCAGCTATGTTCGGAAAGGATAAGCGCTGAAAGCATCTAAGCGCCAAGCCTCTCCCAAGATTGATTCTCCCTGAAGGGTCGTGGTAGACCACCACGTTGATAGGCCACGGGTGCAAGCATGGTAACGTGCTCAGCTTAGTGGTACTAATATCCCGTTTGGCTTGATCTATTCCTCCCTCCCATTCGTGGGGGAGATTGATCAAAGCAATCTGAAAAAACTCAGTGCGAAGTTGCAAAGTAAACATGTATGCAGATGTCAGAGAACCAGAGTGTTCTTTTGAAAGACAATGACGTGGGCAAGGCTGGAAACTCCGGCCAAAAGTCACCAGAGGACCGGATTCATTCCGGTGAGTTCGGCCTTCTGGTGATCTCAGCGCAGTGGCACCACCCGTTCCCATTCCGAACACGGAAGTTAAACGCTGCAGCCCCGATGATAGTACTTCTATAGGTTGTGCGAAAGTAGGACGTCGCCAGAGTTACGAGCCCGTTTCAGCGAAAGCTGGAACGGGCTCTTTTATTTTCCATAATGTCTTTGCTTGGAAAGCCTCAGAATGTTCTGAAGCGGCGTGCGTCAACTTGATATTAAGCAGGACTGCGGCATGCGGGCTCGGGCACGGACAGATTACTTGATCCTGATTCCGTCCTTCTCGAGAAAGATCCGGCGCTCTCGATAAAGTGCGCCGATGGCCTGTTTGAATGCTTTTTTGCTCATTCCAAAAGCCGCCCGGACCTCCTCCGGCGAACTGCCGTCGTGGTGCGGGAGTTTGCCACCCGCGATCTTCAGCGCGGTGAGTATCATTTCTGAAAATGGCGCGAGGCGCTGATGGCCAACTGGATCGAGACCGAGATCAATCTTTCCATCAGGACGTAATGTGCGGATGAAACCATCGAGGGAATGGCCGATTGAAAGCGGGATCCCGCACTCGGCTGCATAGAGAAGCCCGGTGTGTGCGCCATTGATGATCGCTTTGTAGCCGAGGGGCGTCACGTTTTCGATCACCAGCTTCACCGCCTGTCCCGCGACATAGTTTGACGGAGTGAGGTTCAGGTGGCGGTTCAGGTGTGCAGAGGCGACGATACGATCCGAACGCTCGTCTAACATTACATAGACCAGCGCATGTCCGCCGGGGTGAATCCCACCGGCGAATTCGCGCCTTGGGAGCAGGAGATCCTTTTCCAGCCCCCAGTCCAGAAATGCTCCGATGCCCGGGCTCACGGAGATGACGCGGAGAAAGGCAAATTCTCCGACCATCGCAAGAGGCGATTCTGTGGTTGCGACCAGTCGATCCTCGGAATCGCGATATACAAAAACCTCCACTGCCTTCCCTTGCTTGCCACCGCCTGAAAGGTAGCGAGCTGGCAGGAGGATCTCGCCATGTATGCCGCCATCGAGATAAAATCCCGGCGGAGCCTGACGGATGATGGGAAGCAAATTGCGTTTGCCGAGGATGGCCATGTGGCGTCCAATTTGCAGGCAAACCCAGCCGAAGGGGAGAAGATTCCGTGTGTGTATCGTGTGTGGCCGAAGGCGGATCCTTGGAAGGTGATTTCACCGGATCGTGTTTCTCGTCACGGAACTTGAAAGAAGCTCGTATGCACATTACCGCTGCACACATCACATGACCACGCCAGAAGTCACCTCTGCAGCGTCCCGCCTCTGCGCTTCGTGCGGGATGTGCTGCAATGGTGTCATGTTTCACATCGTAAAGTTGCAACCTGGCGATTCGCCGAGGGAATTCGCGTCGCTCGGGCTGAAACTAAAGCGTAAACGGAAACAAGACTGCATCCTCCAGCCGTGTCCTGCACATCTGGAGTCGCGATGCTCGATCTACGACGCGCGTCCGATTAGGTGCCGCATTTTCGAATGCCGGCAGTTGCAGCGCGTAGCGACAGGAGAAATCTCCGAGGCAGGAGCGCAGGAAAAAATCATCGAAGCCACAGGATTGGTCGCGGAAGTGAATCAGCTCCTTTTCCGCAAAGGTGGGAGCAATATCAGACTCCCGCTCTCCAAGCGTTGCGAGACGGCGATGGCCGAGCCGCTGCATCCAACTTCCGATGAGGCATCGGTGCGGGACCGAACCCGGCTTGAGCGTGTGATGCAGAAACTGAATGCGTTGCTCGATCAGGAATTTCGTATCGAAACAGCAGAGCCGCTCTGAAGAATTCCTCGCCAAGCCGGCGGTCGGTCACTCCCGATAGGAATTTAGCACTTCGGTGCGGGTCCAGCGTTGGAAGAGAGCGTTGCTTTCCGCGGGATGAAAGGGCAGCACATCCGAGTAACCGGGGATGATGACCTGTACGACGGGGAAACCTATTTCTGGATCAGTCATATCCACGACTAAGTAGTCCTTGCCCAATATCTTGCAGATCTCGCGTGCGTGTGCGATGTCATCAAGACAGTCGGCATGGTGCAAACCTTTGTCAAAAGGCACGACTTCACCGGCGAGGAGAAAGCTAGCATCGCGATAAGGCACGAAGCCAAACATGAATGATGAAAGAAAATTGTCGCAATCGTCTGGTTGCGTCCGAAGGCTCCGGAAATCGTGATCGAGTAGCTGCGCGATCCGGCCTTTCCGATCATCTGAATCCGGTGTGATGAATTCATGCTGTCGCCGCCCCTGCGTGTATTCGGTGAACATGCGCAGGAGCGCCTCTTCGCCATCAAATGACGCGCCAACTTTGAAGAAATGCCGGAACTGAAAATCATCGGGGATATTGTGATCCACAAAGTAAGCTCCCAGGCAGGGTAGCACGCTGCCGAAGGAAAGATCCTTCAATACCACCTCGATCCCACGGGAACGTAGGAATTCCATCTGGTGACGGACTATTGGGTGCGAGATCGTCGCCGGATTGATCGTCGGAACCACCGCTCGGTTGCGAAGCACCGTGATATGTGCCCGTCGCTCGAATATCTCGTGCGTGGCATGGATGATCGCTTCCTCGATGTTATTACCCGTCGCCTTGCCGTTTGGCCCGCCGATGAGCCGCACATATTCCAGCGGAACTTTCACCGTCCGCTCTTGGATAAGTGAATAGCCATCCACCCAATGATAGGCATCGTCGAGGGCTCGGATGCGATCCAACACTGGCAGTGTGGCCGTGGCGATGTGACTTAGCAGGGATGCGATAGGCAGCGCATCCGGCAGTTCGTGTTCGCGTGCGCCGATGTAACCGGGCAGTTCGCCCGTAGCTCGTGCGGTGAGCCATTCGGCGCCTTCCGCCAGTGCTCCAGCGATGCTGGCCGCGAGCGTTATGCCTTTGCCCATCGAGCGAAAGTCCATGCCTTCGATGAACATCGCCGTCCAGTGCAGATGTTCCGACAGGGTCTCCTCGTGCAGCCAGTAGTCGTGTCGCTGACGGATCAGCGCTTCGAGGCGTGCGATGGTCTCTGCAGGCTCGACACAACGATCATGCGCGAGTTTAATACGTGACCGCAATTTCATACAGAGATGTCCTTATGGATCGCTTTCGCAATCGCGAGCCCCTCTGCGACGCAATGGCTGACGGATGCGCCGCCATTCACGAGAGCACCTGCGGTGTAAACGCGTCCCGCTTCATCCTCCAAAGCAGCACGGATACTGTCAGCCGCCTGCAATTCCATCGCCTCGATAACTAATGCCACTTGCAGCAGACTTTCCGCATTGAGTTCAGAATGGTGAAGTCGGACCCCCCTTAAGCGGCCGTTGTGATCCAGTTCGTATCCGAGCGGGTTCCAGTTCATCATCGCCTGCACACCGGGCGTTGCGAACCAGCTCTCAGGCATGTGCCAGTGCAACGCGGAACGTGGGCCGCCGAAGATGATGAAAATCTCCTTCGCGCCGCGGCTTTGCACCGCACGTGCCGCATCCATCGCGCTGTCTCCCCCGGCCAGAATAGCCACTCGCGCAGGCCCGATATGATCCGGCATTTCGAGAAAAGCCAGCGCACCGATGACACCGTCGGCCTTGCCTAATGAGCGCTCCTTCCAAAGGCCGGTCGCGACTAGGACGGCCTCGTGGTTGGCGCGAAGAGTTGTGAGATGGATCTCTTTTCCGAGAGTGATTCCGACGTGGAGCGTGATTCGTCCAGCAGCGATAGCCGGCTGCAGAATCGCATCAATCTCCGCCTTTGGGCTGGCTAATGCACGATTCCGCGAGAGGAGGCGCGCCGGCACGCCTCCCAGGCGATCTGTTTGCTCGTAAAGTTCGATGGTGTGCCCGAGTTCGATCAGTCGGATAGCCGCGGCAATTCCCGCAGGGCCAGCACCGATGATCGCGACACGTTTGCCTGTCGAATCGGGAGGGATACGCACGCCGGTTTCGCCCCGTTCGCGCGCGCGCCATGCGATTGCATATTGCAGATCGAGGATAGGTACGGATGTGCCCGTCAGAGTGGTCTCGATGCAGGCGCCCTCGCTCGCACGCCAGGCCGGGGATAGGCGCGATGTTAGTTCCGGCAACACGTCATGCGCGCGAATGATCTCATAGGCACGACTTTCATCGCCATTCCGGAAGGCTTGGATGAAAGCCGGAATATCCGTGCGCGTCGGCGTGGCGTTCACGCAGGGGGCCGCTTCGCACAGGTGGCATCGAGCGGCGCCGGCAAGAAGCTGGTCGGCGTCAAAGCGGCGCATCTGCCGATACGGTCTGGCATACTCCTCGGCATCGCGCAGAACGCAGCCGACGGTTTGCTCGTCGTCGCTCAATTGGGAACAGGCAAAGCAGACCATGCATGTGGAGGCTGGTACCATCCCGCCTGTCAGGAAAATTTGCGCAGGCGCGTCAGGGCAGGCGAGTGCGCTTCGGCCGAGGCCGGCAAAGTCCATCATCCCATCGCGGATCGCACCCGCAGCGACCTGAGGAACAAACTGCCGCAGCCAGCTCAATCCGCTCCCCACGACTGGCATCTCCGGCACGGCTTCGCGCAGTGCGAGTGCGAGGGTCAACTGCCGCTCAAGCGTCATTAGTGGATGCTCATCCGGCGGTTCAGCGTCGGAGCGCCCGCGTCCGCCACGCTCGGCTCCGCGCAGAGTCGGGCTTGCGCAGGTGACGTTCAGCAGGTCGAGGCCGTTTGCGCGCAGACGTTTTACCAAATGGATCGGCCCGCTCGGGTCGAGTTTGCGATAGTCATCGGCATGCACGCCGAATCCGCCCCGGATCGCTTCATACGCGCAAAGGCGTGTGGCCAGGAGAAGCTCAGGATTGCGTTCGCGCACGGTTGCGACGGCCTCGGGAAGCATATTGCGGGGGCATTGCAGATCGATTCCATCGAAGCCGGCATCCTTTGCCATCCTTGCACCCCGAATGATGTCGCTTAGTTTCGTTAATGTAAGTTGGAGAACTAGAACGGGATTTTCCGGCGCGAACGAACGCATCTCTGTCACCATTGCGCGGAATGCCTCAAAGGTGCCGTCGTTCAAACAAAGCTGCCCTGGCCTTTCTGCCGCACCGATGGCAGTTCGTTCCATCCAGATGAGTCCGACGCGCCCGGCAGCATAGCGGCGATAGCGGCGGCGCGTGAGAGTGGTGGGCGAGCCATCAGGCTGCGCGTCGCCGCCAGCGATCGGCTGCGCGCAAAAGCGATTCGACACCTGTCGGTTCCCAATGCTGACTGTCTGCGCGAGCGGCGTGAGATTTTCATCGAGCGGAATCCCGACGCCCAGCCGTGCGATTTCTGTGCGCAGCTCCGCGAGCGAATGAATGTAGAACGGCTGATAGGCGGGGATCTCCACGTCACTTATCCTCCGCCTTTGGCTTTCCCACGCTGGCCAGGTAGATCGCAAACTCTTCCTTGCCGTCCAAGCCGAGCAGCTCATCCACCTTCGGCTTCCACCCATGCCTTCGGCCCGCCTGACGCCATGATGCGGTCGCGATGCTGGAGCAGGTCACGATCGCGGGCCTCGAGTTTGATGGGCCGCGGCCCCTCGGTGTAGCTGTAAAAAGTCGCGCCGGGATTCACTTCGCTCAGCAGCTCCTTGCCGATCTTCGGGCTCAGCCGATCCTTGTGCCGCACGATCGTTTCGCCGAGCAGGATTCCATTTTTGCCGGGATCGATTCCGGCCACCTTGCCCGTCACCGCGATGGCGTCGCCGACCTTCGTGA
>JANXZI010000476.1 GCA_025355595.1 Spartobacteria bacterium | reverse complement strand
CACGGCAACAGCCGCTCCCACCGGCACCCTCGGCCGCGGCGGATACTGAGCGGCGCTCCATTTTTCCTGAAATTGCGCATCCGGGAAAATCGCAGTGACGGTCAGCCAAAGATCTGGGTGACCGGCCCGAGTTCGGATTGAAAATGAAGGGCGGCGTGTTGCGCGATTCCGGCGGATTGCCGCAGAAGATTCAGCGCGCGGAAAATCTCACACGCAGCGAGTCGTAGGCGACCGCGCGGTCGTACCGCGCCTCGTGCTCCACATGCTCGGTCGCATCGAGCAGCGTGATTTTTTCCACGCGCTCGCAGAGGCCCTTCAGCAGGCTGCGGACGATGAGCCGCGCGTGTGGCGCGCCGAGGCAGAGGTGCGTGCCAAAGCCGAATGCGACATGCGGGTTCGGCTTGCGGGCGAGGCGGACTTCCTCCGGCGCGGCGAAGACGGTCTCGTCGTGGTTCGCCGACGCCCAGCAGAGCGACGCGCGCTCGCCGGCCTTCACGGGCACGCCATGCACGTCCGTGTCCACCGGGCACACGCGGCCGATGTGCGTGAGCGGCGTGATGGCGCGGAAAAATTCCTCGCTCGCGCCGGTGACGCGCTTCGGATCGGCGCGCAGAAATTCGAGCGCCGCGGGATTCCGCGCAAGGTAGCCGATGACGCCGGTGATCGAGTTGATGATCGTGTCGCGCCCGCCGGCGAAGGTGAGATTGGCAAAGCCCATCCGCTCGTCGTGCGTGAGGGGACGCCCGCGAAAGGTCGCGCGGGTGAGCGCGCTGAAAAAATCGTCGCCGGGATTTGCGCGCACCTCCTCGAATTTCCTCCGCAGATACACCTCAAGTGCCGCGCCCTTTTCCTGGCCGAGTTCGCCGTCCTTCACGCGGAAGACGTGGATGCCCCAGCCGATCCAGATTTCGCCCTCATCCTCCGGCACATTCAGCAGATGCGTGAGCGCGCGCGACTGGATCGGCAGCGCGAATTCATTCACCACCTCGACAGCCTCCCGGCCGAGCGCATCCGTGAGCAGCGTCTCGATGATGCGCTCAATGCCCGCGATGACCTCCGGAATTTTCGCGCGCGCAAAAAACGGCTCCACGATTTCGCGGTACTCCGTGTGCTCCGGCGGATCGATCTCCACGGGGAGTTGGCGCATGGAGCGCACTTTCTCCTCCGACGGAATCGGCACGCGGAACGGTGCATCCGAGCTGAACTTCTTCCAGTCCTTCGCCGCCTCGCGCACATCCGCATGGCGCAGGATCATCGGGATCGTGTCGCCCTGAAATTCGCACGGCAGGACGCCAGCATCCCTGCGCGCTTCGCGGAACGGGTCGGGATTTTCGGAGATCCTGTCTTTCATGGCTGCGCGCAAATGTCTCAGTGCGTGGATAGAAAGTCAGATATTAAACGCAGAGACGCGGAGACGCGGAGGAAAACGAAGATGTGTTGCGCGATTTGCCCCGTCTTCTCCGCGTCTCTGCGTCGCTGCGTTTCAGACTGAGGGTTCCCGCGCTACTTCACGTGCTTCAGCAGGAAGTCCACGATGGGCTTCGGGTCTTTGAGCGAGTGCGGGTGATGGCTCACGCCGGGCTTCACGATGACCTCGATGGTCCCGCCGGCGGCTTGGTATTTTTCGGCGAAGGGCTGCGTGTTTTCGTCGTAGGGCACGACGTCGTCCGCATCGCCGACGACTGCGATGATCGGGATGCGCGCCTTCGCGAGCGCCTCGGCCTTATCGAGCGGGTTGCCCTTGAAGTCCTTCGCGGTGTCCTCGCTGAGCGCGTAGATTTCGAGCGCCTGTCTCCAGCAGCGCGCATCGCCCTTGCCCTTGCCTTTGCCGCCGGGCCACGAGCGGATGTCGAGCACGGGGGCGTCGAGATAAAGTGCGGCGGTCTTGTCGGGATGCGCGGCGGCGAAATTCACGGCGTAGAGCCCGCCGCGGCTGAAGCCCTCGAGCACGGCGCGCCTTGACAGGCCAAATGAGCTGACGGCACGCCCGTGGAATTCGTCCATCAGCGCGATTGATTTCGGATCGCCGTACCTGTCGCTCACCTTGAAAAATGCGACGTGCCAGCCGGCGTTCAGCAGCGCGATGTCGCCCTGCGGCTCGTGGCCAAAAAATTCCGTGCGCCAGATCCACGGCATTCCGGGAGCGGCGTTCGCGGGCTTCACAACGAGGCCGGGGCGACCGTCGAGGGAAAAGTCGTGTCTCACGAAACCGTTCCATTTCGTGGTCGGCGGCGGGTCTGCGGCGTAAGCGACGAGGGAAAGGACGAGGAGGAGCACGAGGTGGCGCATGGGAGGAATCGCTGTGACTGGTGATGGGTGATTGCTGATGGGTCTCACGCTTCGCGCGGATTTTTCAGCGCGGCGATTTTTTCCATGACCTGCTCGCTGAGGCGCTGGAAGACGACACGCGGATCGCCGGCAACATCAGCGGCCGTGAAGCGCATGGGCTCGCCGACGACGACGGTCACGGGAGTCGGGCGCGGGAGTTTCGAGTCGCGCGGGAAGGCCTCGTATGCGCCGAAGATGCGCATGGGCACGACGGGCGCGAGCGTCTTTGCGATGATGAAGCCTGCGCCGGCGCGTGCGGGCTGGAGGTTGCCGTCGCGCGTGCGCGTGCCTTCGGGGAAGACGACGGTGCAGCCGCCCCCGCGTAGCACGCGGATGACGGCCTTGAGCGCGGCGACGTCCGAGCCGTCGCGGTCCACGCCGATGACATTCAGGCGGCGGATGATTCCGCCGATGACGGGGATGTTGAAAAGTGTTTTGCGCGCGAGGTAGGAGACTTCGCGCCGGCAACTGATGCCGGCGAACGGCGGATCGAGGAAGCTCTGGTGGTTCATCGCGAGGAGCGCGGGGCCTTGCTCGATGATGTTGTCCTGGCCGTACACGCGGAGGTCAAAGAGCGACTGCGCGACGAATTTCGAGAGCTGATAGCAGGCGGCGTAGGTGAAGCCCATGCGTGCGAGCGCGGTCAGATGCCTTCCGGCAAGGCGAGATTTTTGAGCTTCAGGCGGCCGATGATTTCGCCGACCACGCCGTCAATCGTGAGGTGCGAGGAGTCCACGACGTGCGCGTCCTCGGCGATGATGAGCGGGCTCATCGGACGTGTGGAGTCCTGCTTGTCGCGGGCTTCGATCTTGTCGGCGACGCCCTGCTTCTGCCGTCGCGCGGCGCGGACTTCGAGGGTGGCATCAATGTAAAATTTGTACGGCGTCTCGGGGAAGACGGCGCTCCCGATGTCGCGGCCTTCCATCACTACGTCGGATTCCGTGCAGGACGCGCGCTGGATCGCGACGAGTGTGCGGCGCACGTCGGGGATGCTCGCGATGCTGGAGACGCTGGCGTTCACCGCCCCGTCGCTGAGGTGGGCCGTGGGATCCATGCCGTCGAGGAGGATGGTGCTTTCGCCGGCGGCGTCGAAGCCGCACTCGATGCGCGTGGCATCGAGCAGCAGGTGGACGGCATCGGCATTTTTCGGATCCACATGGCGCGAGACGGCGAGCCAGGTGACTGCGCGGTACATCGCGCCAGTATTCACGTAGCGGTAGCGCAGGCGGCGCGCGAGGGCGCGGGCGACGCTGCTCTTGCCGCTCGCGGCAGGACCATCAATGGCGATGACAATGTGCGCGGCCATTCTTATCCAGGGCGGAGGGATGAAATGACGGGGATTCCCGTGGGCGTCGGCTTCGCGAGCCTGCGCAGCGTGTCGTAAAACCCGGGATAGCTCGTGGCCACGCAGTCCGTGTCGCGGATGAGCGAGGGGCCTTCGGCAAAGGTCGCGAGAATCGCAAAGGCCATCGCGATGCGGTGGTCGCCGAAGCTCTCGACCGATGCGCCGTGCAGCGTCGCGCCGCCCTCGATCTCCATGCCGTCGTCCTTTTCGTCCACCTGCACGCCGAATGCGCGGAGGTTCCGCGCGACTGCGGCGATGCGGTCGGTCTCCTTCACGCGCAGCTCGTGCGCGTCCCGGATGATCGTCCGACCTTCCGCGAGCGCGGCGGCGACGGCGAGGATCGGGAGTTCGTCAATCACGTTCGGAATTTCCGCGCCGGCGATGGTGGTCGCGCGCAGCTTCGTGCCGCGCACCTCCACGGTGCCGCTCGGCTCGCATTGGGCGTTCTGGACGATCTCGCTCACGTGCGCGCCCATGCGAATGAGCACGGCGAGCACGCCGGTGCGCGCGGGATTCAGGCCGACATTTTTGATCAGCAGATGCGAGCCGGGCTGCGCGCCTGCAGCGACGAGCCAGAAGGCCGCGCTGGAAATGTCGCCGGGCACGGCGAAGTCGCGCGACTCGAGCGTCTGGCCGCCGGAGACGGAGACGCTCAGGCCGTGGCGCCGCGGGCGCAGGAGGTGCCACGCGAGCATCCGCTCGGTGTGGTCGCGCGAGAGCACGGGCTCGGTCACGGTCGTCGTGCCCTTGGCAAAAAGTCCGGCGAGCAGCACGGCGCTTTTCACCTGTGCGCTGGCGACAGGCGAGGTGTATTCGATCGCCTTCAGCGGGCCGCCCTCGATGACGAGCGGCGCGCTGCCTTTCTCGCCCTCGGCGGTGATTTTCGCGCCCATCTGCGTGAGCGGATCGATCACGCGCCTCATCGGGCGCTTGCTCAGCGAGGCATCGCCGGTCAGGCGCGAACGGAACGGCTGCCCGGCGAGGATGCCGCACATGAGGCGCATCGTCGTGCCGGAGTTTCCGCAGTCAATGTCACCGCTCGGCGCGGTGAGATGCCCGCGCTTGCCTTCGATGATGACCGTCGTGTCGTCCGTGCGCTCGATGGCGATGCCCAGTTGCTGGAATGCTTTCATCGTCGAAAGGCAGTCATCACCGGGCAGGAAGCCGGTGATTTCCGCGCGGCCATTGGCCAGCGCGGCGAGCATGATGGCGCGGTGCGAGATGCTCTTGTCGCCGGGCACGGTCATCTCGGCGTGGATGGCCGGGCTCTTTTCGATTTTCCAGTCTGGCATTTTCTATTTTGGGAAAGTGATGCGTTCGCGTGCGGCGCGCGCGGCGGCGAGGAGCCCGTGGGTCTCGTGCCCGTCGCCGGGGAGCGCGAGGGTTTGGCGAAATTCAGCGAGCTTGGCAATCAAAGCATCAATCGCCGGAAGCACGGCGGCGGAATTTTCGTGGAGGATTTCGCGCCACAGATCCGGCGGGCCGGCGGCGACGCGCGTGGTGTCGCGGAAGCCGGGGCCGACGACGCGGAAGGCGTGCGCGTTTTTCTCCGCCACCGTGTTCACGAGCGTCGCGGCGAGCAGGTGCGGCAGGTGGCTCACGAGAGCCACGCACTCGTCATGCTCCGCCGCGGGAAGTTCGACGACGCGGCTGCCGATGCCTTTCCAAAATTCGCACACCGCGGCGAGCGCCGCGGGATCCGTGTCCGACTCGGGCGTGACGATGCACGTCGCGCCGTCGAAGAGATTTGCGCGCGCGGCAGAGAAGCCGGTGTGCTCGCTGCCAGCCATCGGATGGCTGCCGACGAAATTTGCACGCCCGGAAAAGATCGGCCGCAGTTCCGCGAGCACGGAGGCCTTCACACTGCCGACATCGGTGACGACACACCCGCGCGGAATCACCGGCGCAATTTTTTCCGCGACCGCCGCCATCGCGCCGACTGGCACGCAGAGCACCGCAAAATCCGCGCCATTCACAGCAGCGGCGAGATCGCCCGTCGCGGAATCCGCGCATCCCGCGGCGATGATTTCCGAGACCGCCTCCGCACGCCGTGCCCAGAGCGTGACGTGCGCGCCGCCCGCGCTCCGCAGTGCGAGCGCGATGGAGCCGCCGATGAGGCCGGGGCCGAGGATTGCGATGCGGTTCATTGGGGAAGTTGAGAGATGAAAGTTAAGTGTTGAGAGGAGGAAGAGCGCCGCTCAACTCTCAACCATCATCTCTCAACTAAAAAAAAACCCGGCTTGCGGTGCGAAACCGACAAGCCGGGGACGAAATTCAAATGCGAAATCGCGGCCTACGGGGGGACGAGGAATGTGCGGTGCGTGTAAGGGCACTCCGCCTCGGTGCCAGGCGGCAGGCCGCGCACGTCAATGAGGCGGCCCTGCGAGTCATACGGGCTCTTCACGTAGCCGGGCTTGCCTTCCGCCTTGATGGCGTAGTCGGGGTTGTTTTTCACGGGCGCATCGGGAATCCGCTTCTTTTCCGCGGGCGTGGGATCCACCACCTCGTTCCTCGGCTTCCTCTCCACGGGCTCGGTATTGCCGTCGTCAATGTCGCGCGGGAGCTTCTTTTCCTCTAGGGGCTTCGGTCCTTGGACGGGCCTCCGGGGGTTGGGGTTTTTGTTGCACGCGCCGACACCGACTGCGACTGCAAGGGAGAGGATCGAAAGGATGGATCGGTTCATAAATCGCGGCTCTTGTAGTGGATCACGGCGGGGATGGCAATGCTAAATTTCCAGCATTTCGCGCCCCTCCCTTTCTACATTCGGGAGTTGGCCGCGCGGAAAAAGGCCGGTATTGCGCATCCCGATGTCAAAACTGCTCGCATGGACGGTCTGGGCTGTCACCGCGCTGCTGCTCGGTGTCTTTTTCGTGTGGCCGATCCTCACTACCGTGCAGCAGGCGTTCATCGATCCGAGTGGGAATTTCTCCCTGCTCGCCATCCGCGAAGTCTTCGCAAACCGCATCTACGTCGAGGGCCTGCGGAATTCCTTCCTCCTCGCGCTCGCCTCGACCGCGCTCACGCTCTGCATCGCGCTGCCTCTCGCATTTCTCAGCGACCGCTTCGATTTTCGCGGCAAAAAAATTCTCACCGCGCTGCTGCTCGTGCCGATGATCCTGCCGCCGTTCGTCGGCGCCATCGGCGTGCGGCAGATGCTCGGCCAATACGGCGCGCTGAACTCGCTGCTCACGCACCTCGGCCTGCTCGATCCCGGCACCACGATTGACTGGCTGGGTCGCGGGCAATTCTGGGGCTGCGTGATCCTGAACGCGCTCCACCTCTACCCGATCCTCTTCCTGAATCTCACCGCCGCAC
>JANXZI010000471.1 GCA_025355595.1 Spartobacteria bacterium | reverse complement strand
GGGCGGAGCATTTTTTGCGATGCCCATTCAGGGCTTTGTCTTCTCTCTGCGAGCAAACCCGGGGCGTTGCTCTGGGCTGGCTTGTTCCGGGCCGTTGGCCCGCAGCCCGTGACTTTCGGCGCACCCTCTCAGGCCGCCATCGCTGGCAAGTCGTTCACCGCGCTGCATTTCTCCAGCGCGAGGAGGAAGCGCTTCCGCTCCACTCCGCCGCCGTAGCCGGTGAGCGAGCCATCCGCGCCGATCACGCGATGGCACGGGACGATGATCGAGATCGGGTTGCGCCCATTCGCGAGGCCCACGGCGCGCACAGCGTTTGGATTTCCGATGCACTTCGCGATGTCGCCGTAGCTCGCCGTCTCGCCGAATCGAATCCCGCACAGAGCGCGCCACACGCCGCGCTGGAATTCAGTGCCCGCTGCATCCAGCACGAGTGAAAACTCCCGGCGCGCACCGGCGAAATATTCCTCCAACTGCCGCCGTGCCTCGCGCAGCGGCGCCGCATCGCGCACCACATCCTGGCGCTGCACGGATGCGTGGCGCTCGCTTTCCATGAAGACACCGGTGAGTGCGGCGTCGGTGCCGGTCAGCCTCAGCGCGCCGACGGGCGATGCGAATTCCGTGAAGTAGATTTTTGCGCTCATGCGCACAGCCGTCCGGCGAGAGACGCGGGCTGTCAACGCGCAACTGCCTGCTCTGCACCGGCGCCCCATTTTCGGAAGAGCAGCGCGGCGAGCGCGACGGCGTAGCCGCAGGCACAGATCACCAGAGCTGCGCGCATCCCGAAGTGGCTCTCCAGCCAGCTCGTCATGAGCCCCGAAAACGGGATGACGGCGACGAAGCTGAACCCGGCGACGGTGGAGACGCGGCCCCGCAGTGGATCCGGCGCGCGTTCCTGCACGATCTGGTTCGAGATTCCGTAGAGGAAATTCAGGCCGAGCGTGAGGAGCAGGATGCTGGCGCACGCCAGCGCGAACCCGTGCGCGACGGCGAGCAGCAGCATCGAGATGATGCTGACTACCACGCCCAGCCGCACGAGACGTTCGCGATGCGAGTGCGGCAGCATGAGCAGCGAAATGGAGGCGATGAGCGCGCCGATGCCGGCGAAGGCCATGAGCCAGCCGACTTCGCCGGGCGTGAGGCGGAGCGTGCGCCTGCCGTACCAGGTCAGCATCACGATGACGAACGGCGAGCAGAAGAACGCGTTCGCCGCGGAGATGAGCACCATGCGGAAGGTCGGCGCATCGGACCGCACATGGTGCCAGCCGTCCATGAATCCCGTGCGGCGGAGCTTCTCCTCCGCGTCCGTCCCGCGTGGCCGTGCCGGGAGTGCAAAGAGGATGATGAGCGGCCCGATGAAGCTGAGCGCATTTGCATAGAAGGCGGACGCAAGTCCAAACCTCGCGACGGCGAAGCCGGCGAGCGCAGGCCCGATGATGCGCGCAGTGTGAAACACGGAGCGGTCAAGGGCAAAGGCACGCGCGATCTTCTCCCGCGGCACGAGTTCAGGGATGAGCGCCGAGTAGGCCGGCCCCTCGAATGAGTGCGTGACGCCCATGACGAATCCGACGCTGATCAGATGCCAGAGCAGCAGCGTGCCCGCCTGCACCTGCCAGCCGACGAACGTGGCCAGCAACGCCTGGGCAAAAATCACCGCCAGCAGGATTCGCCGCCGATCCAAGCGATCCGCCGCCGTGCCCGCCCACGGGCCGAAAAGCGGGATGACCATGAGCGTGGCAAAGCTCACCCAAGCCTGTTCCTGCGAACTCGTGGCGTGTTCTTCGACGACAAGCTGCTGCCCCTGCATCTGCATCCACGCGCCCACCATCGAGATGAACTCGGCGAGCATGAACTGCACAAAGACCCGTGTCGGCGGTGCGTGCGGTGAAGTGGGTGGTGGAGTGGACACGGGAAGCCGCGCAGCAAATCGGGGCGCGAACTGCGACGCAAGCGCCGCGCGATTTCGCTTGGCGTCGTGCGCGCTTCGACTTTGCTCCGCGCACGCGACAATGAACGAACGCATCCTCGCATTTCAGGCCGCCTGCGATCGCGGCGAACGCATCGCCGTGCTCACCGCGTACGACTACCCGATGGCACGCCTGCTCGACGAAGCCGGCGTGGACGTGCTGCTCGTCGGCGATTCGCTCGGCATGGTCGTCCTCGGCTACCCGGACACGACGCTCGTGACGATGGACGAGATGCTGCACCACACGCGCGCCGTCGCCCGCGGAGCACAGCGCCCGCTCATCATCGCAGACCTACCATTTGGCAGCACCGCGACGCCAGACTTCACCGTCGCAAACAGCCGCCTCCTCATCGATGCCGGCGCGCACGCGGTGAAGCTCGAAGGCGGCGCGTCGCACGCGGCACACATCGCCGCGCTCGCCGCAGAGGGCATCCCCGTCATGGCGCACATCGGCATGCAACCGCAGCAGGTGCGCGTCGAGGGCGGCTACCGGATCAAAGGCAAGACCGCCGAGCAATCCGCCGCACTGCTCGCGGATGCGACGGCGGTGGAAAAGGCGGGCGCATTCGGCATCCTGCTCGAACTCGTCGTGCCATCCGTCGCGAAGGAAATTTCGGATCGCGCGCGCATTCCCACGATCGGCATCGGCTCCGGCACGGATTGCGACGGACAGGTGCTCGTGCTGCACGACGTCATCGGCCTCTTCCCGTGGTTTAAGCCGAAGTTCGCCACGCAGCGCGCGGATGTGGCCTCGGAGATTCGCCGCGCTGCGTCCGAATTCCTCCGGGACGTGAAGATCGCACCGCGCACCTGATCATCCGTACGGCGACAGGAATGTCGCCGCTCCCCCTTACTCCGGCTTCGGATCGCGGCCGAGCAGGCGCGCCATCGCGGCAGCGGGGGCGACTGCGCCGTCGAGGATCGCCTTCACCTGGTCTATGATCGGCGTCTCGACTCCGAATTTCCGCGCGCACTCGAATGCGCTGTAGGTCGTCGGCACGCCCTCGGCGACCATCTGCATTGAGGCCACGATATCCGCGAGGCGCTCGCCTTTGCCGAGGCGTTCGCCGACGGCGCGGTTGCGGCTGTGGCGGCTGAAGCATGTGACCATCAGATCCCCCACCCCGCTCAGACCCATGAACGTATCGCGCTTTCCGCCCAGCGCGGTGCCGAGACGGCCGAGTTCGACGAGCGCGCGCGTGACGAGCGCGGCCTTCGCATTGTCGCCGAGGCCGAGTCCGTCGCTCGCGCCGGCGGCGAGTGCGAAGATGTTTTTCAGCGCGCCGCCGAGTTCGACGCCCGCGATGTCGTCGCTCGTGTATGCGCGGAAAAATGGGGCGGTGAAGGCGCGCTGCAATTTCTGCGCGATGGCGGCGTCGCTGCTGCCGAGTACCACACACGTCGGCATTTTGCGCGCGACTTCCTCGGCGTGGCTCGGGCCGCTCAGGACGGCGAGCGGGTGATTTGGAAAATGCTCGGCGATGACTTCGCTCATCCGCAGGCCGCTGCCGCGCTCGACGCCCTTCGTGCAACTGAGCAGCACCGCGCCATCGCGTACGCCGCTTGCGGAGAGTCGCGCGGCGACTTCGCGGATTGCTTTCGAGGGCGTGACGACCAGCAGCAGATCACAGTCGCGCAAATCGCCGAGTTCCGGCGTGAGGCGCAGCGACTCCGGCAGTGCGACACCGGGCAGGCACACTTTGTTTTCGCGACTCGCGGCGATGTCCGCCACATGCCCTGCGTCATGGCCCCACATCGTGATCCGAATTCCATTGCCATGAAGCAGCAGCGCGAGCGCGGTGCCCCAGCTTCCCGCACCGATGATTCCGATATTGGCAAAGCTCACGACTTTTTCCTCCCGAAGCGGTTCTCAGTTCCCGCGCGCAGTCGCGCGATATTCGAGCGATGCCGCACGATCACGAGCAGCCCGATCACCACGGCGAATCCCGACACCGGCCAGCCGTAGCCGCACTGCAGGAGTTGCATCGTGATCGCCGTGGCCGGCAGCGCGACCGCCGCGACGATGCTTGCGAGCGAAACGTAGCCGCTGATTTTGAAAATGATGATCCACAGCGCGAGCGCGACGAGGCTCGGCACCGGCATGAGGCCGAGGAAAACGCCGAGCGAAGTCGCGACGCCCTTGCCACCCTTGAAGCCGAGCCACACGGGGAAGCTGTGACCGATGATGCACGCGAGCGCCGCGACGATGCCGCACCACGCGGGGTCGCCGGAAAATTTCACGGCAAGCCAGCGTGCGAGCCACACAGCGGCGACGCCTTTCAGCACATCGAGCACGAAGACGGGCAGGCCGTAGCGCCACCCGCACACGCGCCAGACATTCGTCGCGCCGATGTTTCCGCTGCCATGCTTGCGGATATCCATGCCCTTCAGCCGCGCGGCGAGCAGGCCGAATGGAATGGAGCCGAGGAAATATCCGCCGATGAGACTGAGCGCGAGGGCAAGCACGCGCGGATGGGAAGTTTCCGCGGGGCGAAGTGTCAAGCGCGGGCCGGTGAAAATGCAGGGCCCCGCATTAAAACACTGAAAGCATTTCAACTTCCAACGCCCAACGCCCAACGCCCAACGCCCAACTTCCAGCGGCGCTGACTGACCGCGAACCCTCGGGCGCCCCTATCCCGCACCGATGATCCGCACGACCCGCGGGCGCGGTGCAGAGACCGGCTCAGGCCAGGTCCACAGCTTCGGCGCAACGGTCGCACGGCCCACAGCGGGCTCACAGGTCACGCTCGGGCGCGGCGAGATGACACGCGACCACTCGGACACCTCACCCTCATCGGGATCCACATTGCTCCAAATGGGCATCGCGGCGACGACACGCACGGGCTTCGCCGCGCGGCGCGAGGATTGCATGCCCTCCCCGCGTGCCGACGGCGGCGCGGTGATGATGACCCAGTAGTGGCGGAACGGGCTCGACGGATCGGAATACGAGGCGACGCCGAAATTTGTCTGGTCGCGGTAGAACGAGCTGGACGCGAGCAGGTGTGTGCGGTGCGCAGGCGAGCGCATCCAGCCTTCCCACGCCTGCTCCGCCGTCGCGTAGCCCGCGCCGATGGACTCGACGAAATTCCCCGAGCGGCCCGTCCCCCAGAACGCCGGCAGCGGGTAGCCCGCGGCGCGGACGAGCGCATTCGGGCCGATCCCGTCGGGGTTCACATGGGCCATGTAGCGGCGTGCCGCCATGTCCTCCGCACGCGCGCGGGCGACCGCGGTGAGAATCGGATCGGCATGCATCCGCGAACGATCTCGACGCTGCGCACGATCCCCGGTGAGCAAAGCTGCGAGCTTTTGTTCGCCCGCGCCCATCTCCGCCGCCGCGTTCCGCAGGCCGACGAACCCGAGCAGCATCGCGAGCGCGATGCAAAAATGTGGGAGGCCGAATGTGCGGGGGAATTCTTCTCGGATGATGGGCGGTGACATGGCGTGCGGGTGCGCGAAGATCAAACACTTTTCATGCCAGCGAAAAACGAGCGTGGCGCAGCACGGGACGTTCATCCCGGACGTGCCGCCGAAGACGCGCGCGCAGGCCGAGGCGTCATCGCGGAGCACCACGCTCTTCCTCTTTGTCCTGCTCTTGCTCTTGCTCTCTTCGCCTCTGCGTTCGCGGCAAACGGAGCAAGAGCGCGAGCAGGACAAAGAGGAAAAAAACCCGGCACGCCGTTACTCCGCACCTCGGATCGCACGGATGGCCGCCGCCATGTCCGGCGCGGCAAAGACACTCGTGCCGGCGACGAGCGTGTCCGCGCCGGCTTCGATGCTCGACTTTCCAGTTGCCGCATTGATGCCGCCATCCACCTCGATGCGATACGCGAGGCCCCGCGCGGATCGGATTTCCCGCGCCGCGCGCACCTTCTCCAGCATCTCGGGAATGAACGGCTGGCCGCCGAATCCCGGCTCCACCGTCATCACGAGCACGAGATCCACGTCGCCGAGAAATGGCTCGATGAGCGAGAACGGCGTGCCCGGCTTCAGCGTGATGCCGCATTGGATTCCCGCGCCGCGAATCGCGCGCAGCGTCGCCGCGACATCGCAGGCAGCCTCGACATGGATCGTGATCATTTTCGCGAATTTCGCAAAACGCTGCCAGAACGTGTCGGGCCGCGTGATCATGAGATGCACATCGAGCGGCACCTTCGCAGCCTTCGCCACGCAGTCGCAAAATGCGGGGCCGAACGAAATATTTTCCACGAGGTGCCCGTCCATCACATCGAGATGCAGCCAGTCCGCGCCTGCGTCCTGCACGGCACGAACCTGCTCGTGCAGGCGGCCCCAATCTGCGGCGAGGACCGAGGGCGCGATGATGGTCGGATGCGTCATGCCGGGGAGCAAAGCGCGCAGCGCGGGTGGTGGCAAGACGGAGGGAGCGGCGACTTCGGAGTCGCCGCGATCCGACGGAAGACGCAGCCCGCGCAGGTTGAAACCGCGGCGACACAGATGTCGCTGCTCCCAGCGTGCATCCCGCGGATCACTGCTTCGCCGCCCTCACACGCTTTGGCAGCAGCGCGAGAAAATTGTCGCGCCCGACCTTCCTCGCGGTCTCGGGCTTCAGCGCGTCGAGGATGCGGTAGTAGCGCTGAATCTCGCGCGGGTAGTCGCCAAATTTCCCGACTTTGTCCGAGCCGACGAGGAAGCGATCCGGGAACTCCTCGATGAGCGCGATCCACTTTTCATCCGGTTTGCCGTCCTTCAGCAGGTACATGTCGAAGAGCACCCACGAGACATCAATGGAGACGTTCGCATACGTCGTGAGCAGGCGGCGCAGATCGTCCGTGAGCGTAGGCACCACGATGCGGCGACTGATGCCCGCATGGCACCAGATGAAGCGCGTCTTCGGATGTTTGCGCAACGCGTTCTCCATTTCGCCGAGGTAGATCGGCTGGCGTCTCCACACGGAAGAAATGTCGCTGTGGATGGAGACGGGCAGATCCTTCTCCGCCGCGAGATCGTAAATCGGGGCGAGCGTGTCCCAGTCTGCATGCGGCGGGTCCCCGTAAGTGAGCGCGGTGAGATCGTCGTGCCGCGT
>JANXZI010000611.1 GCA_025355595.1 Spartobacteria bacterium | reverse complement strand
TGCAGCGGCTCCGGCGTGGTGAAGGCGGGCGCGCGCTCCGCCGCCTGCTCGCGGCGTTTCAATCGGACGGAGATGCTGCGGAGCAAATCGTCCATGCTCGCCGGCTTCGCCAGGTAGTCGTCCGCGCCAAGATTCATCCCTTTGCGCAAGTCCGGCATCGTGCCGCGCGCGGTGAGGAAGATGAACGCGATGCCCGCGGTCGCCGGCTCGCTGCGCAGCGCGCCCAGCACTTCGTGGCCGTTCATCTCCGGCATCATCACGTCGCAGATGATGAGGTCGGGGATTTGCTCGCGCGCCATCTCCAATCCTTCGCGCCCGTTGCCGGCGCTGAGCGCGGTGTAGTTCTCCATTTCCAGCACGCGCACGAGCTTCCGCCGCATCTGCGGCTGGTCTTCGATGACGAGAATCTTGGCCATGGCGGATTTCAGATTTCAGATTTGCGCCTCTGCAAAAAGCGGCAGCCGCACCTTCGCCGTGGTGCCTTTGCCGACGGCGCTTTCGATGGTGATGCTGCCGCCGTGTTTCTCGACGCAGCGTTTCACGATCACGAGGCCGAGGCCGCTGCCCGGCGTGCTGCCCACGTTCGGCGCGCGGCGGAATGCGGTGAACAGATGCGGCAATTCTTCGGACGGAATGCCAATGCCATGATCGCGCACGGTGAACACGGCGTCGGCATTCTCGCGGTGAACGAGCCAATCCACCTCCGCATCGGCGGGAGAATACTTCTGCGCGTTCGAGATGAGGTTCATGAAAATGTGCCGCAACAGCCGCCCGTCTGCCTTCGCGGGTCCGCCGCCTGCATCGCACACCAGGCGCACGCGCGCGGCGCTGCCATTGCCGGATGGCGATTCGTGCAGCAGCTCCGCGCAAAATTCGCCGAGCTTCAGCGGCGCGGGCTGGCAGTTCATCTGGCCGGACTCGACGCGTCCGAGCAGCAGCACTTCCTCCATCATGCCAGACATGTGCTGCGCGCTCTGCGCGATGTCGCGCAGTTGCTCGCGGCGCTCTTCCTCGGGGAGCCGGTCGAGATATTTTTCCAGCATCTCCGCGGATGCGAGGATGACGCTCAGCGGCGTGCGGAACTCATGCGAGACGAGGTTCACAAAGTTCGTCTTCAGCTCGTGCAGCTCGCGCTCGTGTGCGAGCGCGCCGCGCAGTTCGCGCTCGGCGAGCGCGAGGTTTTCGTTGGCGACCACCAGTTCGCCCGTCCGCTCGGCGACGAGTTTTTCCACCACGATGCGCCGCCTCGTCTGCTGCCACGCGATGCCGAAGAGCAGCGCGCTGATCGCCCCGCCGCCGATGAGGATCGAGAGCGAACGCTCCTTCGTCATCGCGAATCCCGGCCCCGGCGTGCAGCGGAAAAGCCAGTCGCGGCCAAGCCCCGGCACCTCGAGAAATCTTGTGAACGGGCCGTTCCATTTCACGACCGGGTAATGCACCGGGCCGAGATATTCCACCGTGAGCATCCGCGCCGGCGACGCCTCCGCGCGTTCGTTGTAGAGCGCCGCCGGCGCGAACGACGCGAAGACGAATCCGCGCAAATCCTCGCGCGCCGCCTCCGTGCTCGGAGGCTTTTCGCCGCTGCGCCAGACTGGGATGAAAACGACGATGCACGGCGTGGCGGTGCCCGTGGCTTCGCCGGTCGAGACGAGCACGCGCGTGTCGCGCGCCTGCGCCATCGCTTCGCGCTGCGCGGGATCGTCCGCGAGCGCCACGCTCGGGTCGTGCGCGGGCGCTCCGGCGGCGGCGTCCACGTAACGCACGCGCCCGCTTTCGCCCTCGGCAAATCCGATGTCGAGGAAGCTCGGGAAACGCTTCCGCCATTCGATCCCCGCGAGCAGCCGCCGCCACGCCTCCGGCGAGACATCGCCGCTCGCGTGCAGCATCGCCTGCAGATTGCGCAACGCATTCACGTAGCCGAGCGTGCTGCGCGTGAGCGAAGTCCACGTCGAGTCCGTCTCCTCGCGGAAGCGCTGTGCATCGCGCGCCGCCGCCGCGCGCTCCGCGTGCCGCCACGCGTAAATGGTCGGCGCGAGCGCAAGCACGAGCACGAGCCACGGCACGGCGAGATCGAGGCGATGGCGGAATTTCAGAGTCATCGGGAAACTGCCGCACGATATCCCCGCCGCGCGCGAAACAAACCGCAAAAGCCCGGCATACGCGGATGCGCGTATTGCTGAGATTGGCGCGT
>JANXZI010000414.1 GCA_025355595.1 Spartobacteria bacterium | reverse complement strand
CACAAGGACGGCGTCATCGTCACGCAGGCGCCGGACATTCTTTTCATCCACGATCCGGGCCCGGACGGGCGCGCGCGCAAAGTCGAGAAGCTCTACACCGGCCTCGGCACCGGCGACACGCACGCGGTCATCAACAACCCGCGCTGGGGCTGGGACGGCTGGATTTACGCGACGCACGGCTACAGCGCGGGCGACGTGACGAGCGCGGATGGCTCGAAGAAATTCGGCCGCATCGGCTCCGGTGTCGTGCGCTTCAAGCCCGATGGCTCTGCTTTTGAACAATACAGCTCGAAGGGCGGCAACACATGGGGCCTCTGCATCACCGCCGACAACCGCGTGATGTGGACGCAGCCCACGAGCGGCCAGCTCCTCATGCAGACCGTGCTGCCCGAGTATGCGCTCACGCGCGGAAAAATCGGCAACACGCCGAGCTTCAACGTCGTCGAGCCTTCGCTGAAAGTTTTCCCGCTCATGTCGTGGGAGCAGATGGCCTACGTGCAGATTGACTGGGTCGGTTCGTTCACCGCCGCCGCCGGCTGCGCGATTTACGACGGCGGCACGTGGCCCGCGGAATACAACGGCGACTACTTCACCACCGAGCCGACCATCAACATCATCCACCACGCGCGCCTCACGCCGCAGGGCAGCAGCTCCACGTTTCACAAGCTGCCGGGCCGCGAGGAGACGGAGTTCGTCCGCAGCAAGGACATGTGGTGGCGGCCCATCGAGGCGCGCGTCGGCCCCGACGGCGCGCTCTACATCGCGGACTTCTACAACCAGGCCGTCATCCACAACGACACGCGCGGCCCCGACCACAACAAGGTCAACGCCGCCGTGCGCCCCGACCGCGACCACTACTTCGGGCGGATCTGGAAAATCGATCACAAGGACGCGAAGAAGATCGCAGTGCCGGATTTGTCGAAGGCGGGCGTCGCTGAACTGGCGAAGGCGCTGGAGCATCCGAACAAGGCGGTGCGGATGACGGCGAGCCGGCTGCTTGGAGAACGGGCAGCGCAGGAGATGCTCGAAGCTGGCGGCATGGGAGTTGGAACGAAACGACTGGAACCGATTGAGCGAATTCTCTCGCTAACATCCAAAGATTCAAAAATAGCCGCCCTCTGGGCGCTAGAAGGAATTGACGCGCCGTGGATGGGGGTCTCTCCAGCACTGAAAAAAGAGCATCTAATCTCAGCCCTTGGGAGCAAGGAGCCAGAAGTTAGGCGCAACGCCGCAGCAATCATCGAATCCTCAATGCACTGGCTCATGGTTGTTGGCGAAAGTGACGCTAAGCAACTTCACTTCCGAGATGAGGCGTTTGAGAATCCGCTCATGCGACTCGTGACTGATATCGATCCGACCGTCCGCATCGCCGCACTTCGAGCGCTTGCCATGATTGATATGCAGCAACCTACGGCGCGTGATCTTGCAGCGGCATGGCCGAAACTCGACGACGACTTCCAGCGCAGCGCGGCGGTCGGCGCGGCTTCGCGCAATCCGGCGGCGGTCATCACTGCGGCGCTCGACAGCGCGGATGCGGCTTCGCTCACGCCGCTCGTCAGCGCGCTCACGCAGAATCTCACCGACGCGGCGGACGCGGCGAAGCTCGTCATCGCACTCGCGGACAAGCCCGCGAGCGCCGATGCGCTGAAACGCACCATCCTCGCGGGCCTCGACCGCAGCGTGCAGGGCGCGCCCGCGATGACGCCCGAACTTTCCTCCGCGCTCGGCAAGCTGCTCGCCAGCGGCGCGAGCGGTTCGGCGCTCCCGCTCGCGGCGAAGTGGGACAAGGCCCACGTGCTGAACTCCGAGGTGCAGAAGGTCACAATCGCGCTCCTACAACAGCTCGCAGACCCGCGGACCGCGGACGACGCGCGTATCAACGCAGCGACCAGCCTGCTCGGCTTCCGCAGCATGAGCGCGGAGATTTTGCCCTCGGTGATCTCGCAGCTCCGCATGGGCAGTGCATCGTTCAAGCGCCAGCTCATCCTCGCGCTCGGCGAGACGGGCGACGCGGCAGTCGGCAGCGCGCTCGCCGCGAACTACGGCAAGCTCTCCCCCGACGCGCAGACCGCGGCCTTTGACACGCTGCTCAAGCGTCCCGAGTGGTCGCTCGCATTCCTCGACGCAGTGTCCGGGAAGCAGGTGGACGTGACGACGCTCGGCCCCGCGAACGCCGCGCGCCTGCGCACGCATCCCGACCGCGCGGTGAGCAAGCGCGCGACGCAGATGCTCGACGAACTGAACCCGCTCGCGAAGGCGAAGAAGGACGCGATTGCGAAGCTGATGCCGGAGGTCGAGAAGCCCGGCGACGCGGTGAAGGGCAAGGCGGCGTTCACGTTGACGTGCGCGATTTGCCACAAGTTCGGCGACGCGGGC
>JANXZI010000376.1 GCA_025355595.1 Spartobacteria bacterium | reverse complement strand
GCCCTCGACGTGGAGCAGGCGCTCGATCCCGATCTCCTGCTCGCCTACGAGATGAACGGCGAGCCGCTGCCGTGGCTGAACGGCTTCCCGCTGCGCCTCGTCGTGCCGGGGCACTACGGCACGTACTGGGTAAAGCACCTGCACGAGATCACCGTCGTGGATGAGACGTTCAAGGGCTTCTGGATGGACCCCGCGTATCGCATCCCGGACACGGAATGCGCCGCTGTCGCGCCCGGCACCGTGCCGAAAAAAACGGTGCCGATTTCACGCTTCAACGTGCGGTCATTCATCACGAGCATCGTGGACGGCGCGCAGTTCCGCGCGGGTGCGCAGCAGATCGTGAAGGGCATCGCTTTCGACGGCGGGCATGGTATCCGCGAGGTGCTCTTCAGCAGCAATGGCGGGCGCTCGTGGCGCGAAGCACAGCTCGGTCGCGATCTTGGAAAATTTTCGTTCCGCGAGTGGACGATCACTTTCACTCTCACCAAAGAGGGGCCGCACAAGCTGCGCTGCAAGGCGACGAACACGCTCGGCCAGTCGCAGCCGCTCGAGCCGCTGTGGAATCCCGCCGGCTATATGCGCAACGTCGTGGAGACCGTCACCGTCACCGTGCAAAAAGCGTGAACTGCCTCCCTCTTATTCTTATTCCTAATCGTATTCGTAATCCTCCGCGTCTCCGCTGTGCGCTCCGCTCGCAGAATAAGAATAAGATTCGGATTAAGAGAAACTCCGCTTTCAACACCACGCCTGAGCCATGAAACAAATCCCCATCGCAATTTTCGCCTGCACCGCCATCGCCGTCGCCGCCGACGATTGGAAGCTCCCCGACGAGAATCCCGCATTCAAAGCCGCGCCCGGTGCGGAACTTGTGCAGGCAAACTGCATCATGTGCCACTCGCACGAATACATCACCACGCAGCCCGCCTTCACGCGCGACCAGTGGAAGGCGTCCGTGGCGAAGATGCAGGCGAAATACGGCGCACCGCTGCCACCGGAAAAGGTGGACGCGCTTCTTAACTATCTCGCGCAAAGCTACGGCAAGGCTGCGAAGTAGGCGCGCTGGGATGGTCGCCGCCCCCGGAGGCACGGGTGCTATCTGGCAGGCGGCAGCACGACAAAATGGAAGACTGCCGGGATAACTCCGAGAATGAGAAGCGGAACGAGTAACATCGGGAGCACTTGAGGCCAGAAAAGCCGGGGCAACGGACATACTGAGGCCCGCGCTTCCTCCTGGCTGGGTATCAAATCCATGGTGACGTTGATGACTTCAATGGTTTGAACCTTTTCAGAGATGGGCGCGGCTCCGGAATAGACGAAATAGGACCGAATCGGGACGATGGGGAGGTGGCAGAGAGTTACCCATTTTGTGGTGATTGCACCTTCCTTGATCCTCCGGTTGCCATAAAACTTCGTGCCGAATCCATTGAAGGTGCCGGCTCCCTTTTGCCTGCGGGCGCACAAGGTGACCAGCGCCAGGCCGCCCGCGACGATTCCATATTCCGTGACGGACGGCATGAACATCACAAGGAACACCGGGACCAAGAGGAGATACCCCAGCCATTGCAGCAGGAGCAAATATGCCATTTCCGGGGTGATCGGATCGGAGGCGTTCATGGGTGTGCGCGTTTCTGCCCCTTTCGGTTTGCGCACAAAAGCACCGTGGCGGAAGGGCCGGACGGGGAGATGAGAACCACCCATTCATCCGGAAAGGCGCTGCGGTCGCGGAGCACGAAGAGATTGTCGCCGTAGTGAAGGTGGTTCATCCCTGCACGGCGATAGCAGGCGTGCGACGTGCGGGTCAACGCGCGAGGGAGGCAAAGACAGTCGAAAAGCGAGAACGATGTCACCGTTCCCAGTGCATCGCCTTGCCAAGTGCCCGCGCGTGGCTACTGTCCGCGCTCCTTTTATGAGCAAGAACCTGCATGTCGCCATCGTCGGAGCAACCGGAGCCGTGGGCATTGAAATGATGCGCACGCTCGAGAAGCGGAAGTTCCCGCTCGGCAAACTCACGCTGCTCGCCTCGGCGCGCTCGGCGGGGAAGCGGCTGCCTTTCCTCGGCGGCGAGGTGGAAGTGCAGGAACTCACGGAGCATTCTTTCAAGGGAATTGATGTCGCGCTCTTCAGCGCGGGCGGATCCATCTCGAAGAACTTCGCGCCTTTCGCCACTCAGGCCGGCGCGGTGGTCGTGGACAATTCGTCCGCATTCCGCATGGACGCGGACGTGCCGCTCGTCGTGCCCGAGGTGAATGGCGCGGACGTTCAGGGCAACCGCGGCATCATCGCGAATCCGAATTGCACGACGGCCATCACGCTCATGGCGCTGTGGCCGCTGCATCAGGCGTTCGGCGTCACACGTGTCTTCGCGAGCAGCTATCAGGCGGTGAGCGGCACGGGCGCGCAGGCCATCGAGGAACTCGAGAAGCAGACGCGCGAGTGGGCGAAGTCCGAGCGCAAGTGGGATGACGTGCGGCTCGGGGGCGAGCACGTGCGCGTCTATCCGCACCAGATCGCGTTCAACGCGCTGCCGCATGTGGATTCATTCCTCGAGAGCGGCTACACCAAGGAGGAGATGAAGATGGAGAATGAGGGGCGCAAAATCATGCATCACCCGAGCTTCCGCGCGAGCGTGACGTGCGTGCGTGTGCCCGTGTTCCGCGCGCACAGCGTCGCGGTGAGCGCAGAGTTTGCCAAGCCCGTCACCGTCGCCGCCGCGCGCGAAGTGCTCGGTCGCGCGCCGGGCCTCGACCTGGTGGATGATCCCACTTTGAAAAAGTACCCGCTCGCGCTCGACGTGGCCGGCAAGGACCACTGCGCCGTGGGCCGCATCCGCCAGGACTGCGCGTTCGACAATGGTCTTTCCTTCTGGGTCGCGGGCGACCAGCTCCTGAAAGGTGCGGCGCTGAATGCGGTGCAGATCGCGGAGCTGCTGTAGCGTGGAGGGATCCGCTTCGTGGTGTCCCAGATCGACGCGCGGACGGCTCCGCATGATCGCTTTATTGTCCTCGCTGCGCTCGCCGCGGCTGCACAAGTTCCTGCCATGTCCACCCCGAAGCTCTCCCCATCGCCCGCCGGTCGCAGGAGTGTGAAAACAACCAAACCGAAATCCGTGGCCCGTCTCGCTGCGCTGCTGGGCGCGCTGCTGCTCAGTGCCTGCGCCGGCACCCGCGCGCCGAGCGCCAATGAGCAGACCCATGTCGCCGCGGTCGAGGTCGTGCAGAAGGGGCGCACCCCCACATCCGCTTTCACGGTGCTCCTGCGCGAGACGGTGCTCCGGGAAGCCGCCCTGTATGGCCACGAGGGCAGGCCCATCAATCTGCGGATCGAACTCACCCGCGTGCATTTCAAAAACCCGCTCCTCGCTCTGGCGCTCAGCGATGACAGCGTGGCCAAGGGGCAGGTGGCCGTGATCGATCCGGCCACGGGGCAGCAGACCTCGACCTTCCCGGTCCGGGTGAATGCCGACAAGGGCATGTCCGGCGCCAGCGTCGCGATGTTCGTGGTCGGCACGCTCGATCCGACCGGGTTTGTGGACTTGGGCGCAATGGTCGCCAATTCGATGTCGGCCACGGTGAACCACTCCGGCACTGCGGCGGTGATGAGCGCGAACTTCGCGGCCGAAACACTGCGCCACACCTATGGCGACGTCCGGGCAAAGGCCGTGGCGAACACGCGCCTCGCCGCGGCGAAGGCCCATTAGTCAGAAAGTCGGGGGAATTTTGCCGCTGCGCGTGTCGATGGCGCGCGCACATCGCAAACAGAATTTGCGGCGGCAAGTTGACACGCGGCGGTTGCTTCCGATAGTCGCGGGCAATGAGTTTTGATTTGAGCGATTTGCTGCGGGACTGGCCTTACGAGCCGGGGCAGCTCCAAGTGAGGAAAATCACGGGCAGCGATGGCCGCGCGAAGCTGCAACTGCGGCTGGACATGGGCGTGCTCCAGATGGAAATGAACGGCCGCCCCGATGGACGCGAGCCGCACGGCGTCGAGAGTGAGCTGGAATTCCAGACGGATCGCGCGGAGCAGGGAGGCAAGGATTTTGAGCTGAGTGAGGACGATGTCGGTGAACTTCAGGCCGAAGGCGTGCAATATTACCACCGCTATCTCGCGCTATTTCAGCTCGGCGACTGGCAGAGCGTGATCCGTGACACGAAGCGGAATCTGGACATGTTCAGCTTCGTGGCGAAGCACGCGCCGGACGAGGACTCGTCGTGGAGCGTGCTGCAATTCCGGCCCTACGTGATGATGATGAACACGCGCGCGAAGGCGAATCTCGCGATCGAAAAAGATGACGTAGATGCGGCGATCAAGCTCGTGGAGAAGGGGATTTCGGGCATCGAGAAGTTCGTGAAGGACCACAACCGCGAAGGCGAGGCGGACATTTCGGAAATCAAGAGCCTCGGCGAGTGGCTGGAAGAATTGCGGAAGCTCAAGCCGCTGACGCCTGTGGAGAAACTCAATCGCGAACTCGAGCGCGCGGTGGAGGATGAGAAGTACGAGCGTGCCGCGGAACTGCGCGATGCGCTGAAGGCGATGCAGAAGAAGAGCTGAGGCGCACGGGGAGCCCGGGTCCGGTCAGGTGATGCGGTGATATTCGAGTCCGGCTGGGGTGATTGGTGACTGGTGAAAAGTGACTGGTCATCCGGTTTTTTACGGGGCGCTCATGGCTGGATACCATTCACCTCTCACCAGTCACCAATCACATCGTGCGGACGTTTGGTGCCCCATCACTTCACGACTGACGCGGCACTAAGTCCCTTCGCCGAGTTCGACGTTCCAGTAGGCGAAGTCCACGAAGTGTTTCCAACTGTCGTGGTGCTCGGCACCGAAGGTGAGGTGCGCGAAGGGCCGCCACTTGGGCCGCTCGGGCTTGCGGATGAGTTTCATGCGGGCCTGATCGGGCGTGCGGTTGCCCTTGCGCGTGTTGCACGGGATGCAGGAGCAGACGATGTTTTCCCAAGTCATCTGGCCGCCGCGATCGCGGGGGAAGACGTGGTCGAGGTTCAGGTCGCGGCGGTCGAGCGTCTTGCCGCAATACTGGCAGGTGTTGCGGTCGCGCTCGAAGATGTTGTGGCGCGTGAATTTCACCTCCTTGCGCGGCATGCGGTCGAAGAGCATGAGGACGATGACGGTGGGGAGGCGGACTTTGTAGGAGACTGTCTGCACCATGTGCGAGCCGGGGTCGCGCTGCGAGAGGCTGCGCCAACTGTCGAAGTCGTGCGTGGAAAAGCTGCCGTCCTCGGTGTGGATGACCTGCGCATGGCCCTGGCAGAGGAGCGAAAAAGCGCGCCGAGCTGAGCAGACGTGAATCGCCTGCCAGAGCCTGTTCAAGACCAGAACTGGACGGTTGAGGAGCATGGCACCCCGGAGAGTGCGCGGAAGCTAGAGGGGGGGAGGGGGCGTGTCAACCGACGGGCGTCTGACGTTTGGGCGATCTCCCTCAAAATGACGCGGTGTTCCGAGATGAAAAACAACGGTGTGTGGAAAGGCGGCTGCGGCGCGGTCAACGCCCAACGTCCAACTTCCAAAGCAGGAAGCGCTTTGCGTTCGGATTCTTCCCTTGAATGTTGGGCGTTGGGCGTTGGACGTTGGGAGTCGGGCGTCGCAAAGCCGAATGACGGATGACGAATGACGAACACTGACGCCCGCATGCTGCATGTTGAAGGAATGGGATTGATCCGCAGCCGGGGCTCGGACATGGAGGGGGGCCCGTTTTTTCCAAAGAAGGGAAATGCGGGCGAGTACTCTCGCACTCACCAACTCCACGCACATGAAACTGACCACGCCCGCTATCCTGTCCCTGATGATCGCCGTCCCCACGCTCGCCACCGCCGCGGTGGACTTTGTGAAGGACGTGCAGCCGATTCTGGAATTCAACTGTGTGCGCTGCCACAACCCGAAGGCGTCCGCGGTGGAAAAGGGCGACACGAGCGTGGAACTCGACACGAAGGCGAAGGCGATCCGTGGCAAGACGATCATCCCGGGCGACGCGGAGAAGAGCAAAGCCTACTCGACGACGCAACTCGCGGACGACAGCGACAAGCTGATGCCGCCGATGGAGGAGATCAAAAAGGGATCGAGTGCGCGGCTCTCGAAAGCGGACTCGGAGACGCTGAAGACATGGATCAACGAAGGCGCGAAGTGGCCGGATGGCGTGACTTTGATAGCCCGGAAAAAGGAGGCGAAGGTGGACAATGCCGCGGAGTCGCTCGTGGTCGCGGAGATCGCGAAGCGCATCGGCGAGACTTCGAAGGAAAAGGCGGAGTCCGAGATGAAGGGCTACTCCGTGACGATTCCCGGCAGCGAGGTGGCCTACGACATGGTGCCGATCCCCGGCGGGAAATTCAAGATGGGCAGCCCCGAGAATGAGAAGGGCCGCGGCGCGGACGAAGGCCCGCAGCGCGAGGTGGAGATCGCGCCGTTCTGGATGGAGGCGAAGGAGGTGACGTGGAATGAATTCCAGCTCTTCATGTATCCCGAGGAGGAGAAAAAGGCGCGCGTGTCGAAGAACCTTTCGGCCGAGCTGAACAAACTCACCGATGCCGTCACGCACCCGACGCAGCCGTATGTGGAGATGAGCTTCGGCATGGGCACGGATGGCTTCCCGGCGATCTCGATGACGCAGCACATGGCGAACAAATACTGCCAATGGCTGAGCGCGAAGACCGGCCACTTTTACCGCCTGCCCACCGAGGCTGAGTGGGAATACGCCGCGCGCGCGGGCACGACGACGGCATACTTCTGGGGCGATGATATGTCGCAAATGAGCCAGTACTGCTGGTACGGGAAGAACAGCGATTTCAAGTATCAGAAGGTCGGCAAGAAGAAGCCGAACCCGTGGGGCCTCTACGATATCCTCGGCAACGTGACCGAGTGGACGCTCGATCAATACGACCCTGCGTATTACAAGACCGCGCCCGCCGCGAACCCTTGGAACAAGGCGACGAAGCCCTACCCGCACGTCGCGCGCGGCGGCTCGTGGGACGACGATGATGTGACGAAACTCCGCGCCGCCGTGCGCCGTGCATCATCCGCCGAATGGAAGCGCCAGGATCCGCAGCTCCCGAAGAGCATCTGGTTCCACACGGACGCGCAATTCCTCGGCTTCCGCATCGTGCGCCCGCTAAAAGTCCCGACGCCCGCCGAGATGCAGGCATACTGGAACAACGGCGTGGAGAAGGACGACGCGCGGCTGAACCGGGCGGAGTAGC
>JANXZI010000362.1 GCA_025355595.1 Spartobacteria bacterium | reverse complement strand
CTCACGCAGGCCGACCGGCGGACGCTGCTCGATCAGATTTGCCTCGGTGCGATGAGCTATCGCGAGATCAAGGATCGCGCCGTGTGGCCCGTCGTGAAGTCCTGGCTTTCAGCCGCACAGCTCGATCTGCTCGACCGCATGGCACCCGAGCGTTTCGAGCTTCCGGGCGGACGACGTGCAAAAATCACCTACGCGGAAAATGCGCCGCCGACACTCGCTGCGCGCATCCAGGATCTTTACGGCGTGGACGGCGACATCCGCGTCGCGGGCGGGAAAATCTCGCTGGTGATTCAGGTGCTCGCGCCGAACCAGCGCCCCGTGCAGGTCACCACGAGCCTCTTGAATTTCTGGAAGGAGAGCTACCCGAAGCTGAAGCAGGAACTCTCGCGGAAATACCCGAAGCACGAGTGGCGGTGACTGCCGTAGCCGCGCTTGTGAAAGAGCGGGCAATTCTGCCCTCCACGCCTGAATAATCAGCCCGCGCTTTGACAAGCGCGGCTACAAAAATCAGCGCGTGATTTTCCGCAGGAATTTTTCCGAGCGGAGGAAGATCGTGCCGGTCGTCACCGCGATGGTCGCGAGCGTCGGCTCGCCGATTTCGTTTTTTGCGATCTGCTCGAATTTTTTCCCGGCCTTCAACACGAAGGTGATGCCGGTTTCATTTTGAAAATAGATGCGACCCTCGGCGGCGACGGGCGATGCGGAGAAGCCGCCAGCGAGTCGTTCGCTCCAGTGGATTTGGCCGGTGACGGCGTCGGCGCACGAGGCGATGCCGGCGTCGGAGACGAAGTAGAGTTCGCTGCCGAGCACGAGCATGGAGGCGCTGTGCGGGACGGCTTTCGCCTGCGTCCATGCGATGTTGGTTTCCGTGGCGTCGTCCTTGGCGTCCTCGGGGCGGACGGCGAGGAGCATGGGCTTGTTAAAGCTGGAACTGACGAAAATCAGGCCGTGCGCGAAGACGGGGCGGGGGATGACGGAGTAGCCTTCGCCGTAGTTCACGCGCCAATTTTCATGGCCGTCTTTCGGATTGTAGCTGCCCACGAATCCGCTGCCGGGGATGATGACCTGCGTCGCGCCCGCGACGGTGATCGCGAGCGGTGTGGAGAAGGAGAAAGGTTTTTGCGCGGTGGTGTTGCGCGGAGTTTTCCAGCGCACTGCGCCGGTCGCGGCGTCGAGTGCGGCGACGAACGGATCGTTCGCGCCATCGCAACTGAACACGAGTGCGTCACCGACGAGCGCGGGCGAGCCGCCGTTGCCGTGGACGGGCGCGTATTTCAGATCGTTCTGTTTCCACACGACTTTTCCAGTGAGGTCGAGGGCCGCGGTGCCCATGTGGCCGAAGTGGACGTAGAGCCGGTCGGCGGTGACGACGGGTGTGCCGCTCGCCAGCGAATTCTTGCGGTGCATCGCGGCGGCGACCGTGGGTTCCGGCTGGAAAATCTCGGTGTCCCAGAGTGTGCGTCCGTCCTTGGCATCGAGGCACAGCGCGCGGAGTGTGATGCCGCTCGTGGCGTCGCCGACGGCGGTGGTGAGGTAAAGTTTGCCATTCGACAGAACAGGCGATGACCAGCCTTTGCCGGGGATCTCGACTTTCCACGCGACGTGCTCCGTGTCGCTCCATTCGGTCGGCACGCCCGTCGCATCGGAAAGACCCTGGCCAGTCGGGCCGCGGAATTGCGGCCAGTCGAGGTCGGCGGCGTGCGCGGCGGTGAATGCGAGAGCGAGAGCGGCGAGGATCGGGGCGGTGTGGTTCACGGTCGGGGAGAGTTGGCGGATGTGTGACGATTGCCAAGCCGCGGGGCACAGAATGCTTTGCGCGAAAATTCCCGGCGCACACTTCGGTGATCGGAAATGGGGTGCATTGCCTCGGAGCGAAATGCGGCAGCAATTCCTGACAGCGTTCGTTCAACGCCCAACGCCCAGCGCCCAAAGTGAACGGATGCCGGAAGTCTGCTGCTGACTTCGGATGTTGGGCGTTGAGACGTGAATCCCCCACAAACCCGCTCGCCATCCGCAGCCGCACCGCTACAACGCCGCGCGAATGCTTTCCCTGATTATCCCGCTCTACAACGAGGAGGACAATGTCGCCCCGTTGCAGGACGAACTCGCCGAGGCGCTCCGCGGGCACGAGTACGAGCTCATCCTCGTGGACGATTGCTCGACGGACAAGACGCTGGAGCGCATCAAGCGTGGGCCCGCCGTGCGGGTGATCGAGTTTGAAAAAAACACCGGCCAGAGCGCGGCGATGTACGCGGGCATCATGGCGGCGAAGGGTGACCTCCTCGTGACGATGGACGGCGACATGCAGAACGATCCCGCAGACATTTTGCGGATGATCGAAAAGCTGAACGAGGGCTACGATTTCGTCGTCGGCTGGCGGAAGCAGCGGCAGGACAATCTCTCGAAAAAAATCAGCAG
>JANXZI010000347.1 GCA_025355595.1 Spartobacteria bacterium | reverse complement strand
CTTCTGCGAATTCAGATCGCGCATCGTCACCGACTGCGGCGTCTGCGCCTCGATGAAACCCGTGAGCGTCTGCCCGTCCTTCGTCACCGCCGTGAACGCCGTAAACTCCTCGCGGATCGCGAGGCTCGGGTCCACGATCGCCGGCAGCATGAAATCGAGATTGTCCCGTTCATAGCCCGTCAGGTCCGGCCCGATTTTTCCGCCCTCCTTGCCGAGCGTGTGACACACCGCGCACATCGTCTTGAAAGTCTCATGGCCCTTTTCTGCATCGCCCTTTCCAGTCATGAGAAGTTTCCGCACCTGCGCCACGCGCGCCTCCTTCGCCGCGCTGCTCTGCTTCAGCGTGCTCCAGTGCTTCGCGATCAGCGCATCGCAAGCCGCATCATGCAGACTCTGGATCGCGAGCAGGTTTGCCGAAGTGAGCTGTTCCTTTTTCACGGTGCCGGAATCCGCCGCCGCGAGCAGCACGCGCGCCCACGACGCCCGGCTGCACATCGCCGCAAACGCCGTCGCGCGCGCCTTCGCCGTCATCGTCGGCGCGAGGTCGAGAAAAGTGAGCGCAATGTCGTCACTGCCGAAACGCTGGAGTGCATTCGCCAGCGCGAGCTGCATCGGCTCCGCCTTCTCCGCGCGCAGCATCGCGAGAAAAACCGGCACCGCATTTTCTTCCCGCCTTTCCGCGAGCAGTTCGATCAGCCCCGTACGCTCTGCGCCTTTTGTTTTCGCATCGCGCACCCTCTCCACCGCGACCTCCAGCGACGCCGCATCGCCGAGCCGCACGCCGAGCCGAACGAGCGAAGTCTGCGGCCCTGCGTCCTTCCACAGCGCGGCGAATCTCTCGCGCAACGCTGCGGGAATTTTTCCGCTGTCGCCGCCCTGCAAGCCAGCATCCATCCCCTCCGCAAGCTTCCGCCTGCTCCCGGAATCCGGCGCGAGCGCGAGCAGCCGCGCGCAAATTTCCAGTCCGTGATCCGTCCGCTCCGCCGCGAAGCGCTGGCCGAGCCGAGCCGCGATCGTCTGCTGAAAAATCGGCGTCACCCAGAGCGGCTTGTCTCCGAGCATCGTCAGCATGGCTTCGCGATCGACACCGCATTTGCTCTCCAGCGCCCACCAAATCAGCAGGGGCTGATGCTTGTCGGCAGCATCCTCACTTCGCAGCAGCAACTCGCGGAGAATCGGCAGCGCACTCGGCGCGGGCAGCCGCCGCGCGGTGCTCGCGAGCTGCGTGCGGACTTCCACATCAGGCTCAGTTGAGGAGAGTGCAGCGAGTTCACCCGGAGTCTTTCCATTCATCTGATCAACGCGGCGCCTCAGCGATTCAACCGCGCGTTCGATTTCACTCTCGGTGACAGGTCTGCCCAAGTGGATCGGACATTGATCCCCGAGCAGCCGCACCGTCCAGTAGCGCACCATCGGATGCGAATGTTTCAGCGTCGTCAGCGCGTAAGTTTCATCGAAGCCGCCGCACGCATTCACGGCCCAGAATGCCTCCAGCGCGAGCTGCCCGCGCTCCTTTTCCACAAGCGCGCGCAGCTTCGGCACGAGCGACGCATCGCGGCGATCCCAGAGCACGCGCAGCGCCGTCTGCCGGTGCCATTTGTTCGGATGCGAGAGCCGTCCGATCAGCTCGTCGCCGCTCATTTTTCCAAAGTCGAAGCTCTCCAGTTTCGTCTCCGTACCCGCCGCGCGCATCCGCCAGATGCGGCCCGATTCCTTGTCCCAAGTGTCGCGCGGATCGAGGTGGCTCAGCCGGCTGTCGCTCCAGTCCGCGATGAGCACCGAGCCGTCCGGCCCCACCTTCGTATCCACGGGGCGAAACCAGTTGTTCGCCGACTCCACGATCACCGGCCCATCTTCCGTGCGGAAGGTCGAGGTGTCGCGATACAGCGCCGTGCTGATCACGCGATTGATGAGCGACATCGCCGCGATGAAACGCCCCTCCAGCGACGGAATCGCGCCCCCCTCGTAGATCGCCATGCTCTGCGAAAAGCGCCGCTTCTCGCCCTGATGCGCCATGTGCTCGAACCACCCGAACGAATACGGATTCATCAGCGGCCCGTGCTTGCCCCAGTTCTTCACGAACGCGCCGCCCTGCGGATAATGCAGCCCGCGCGGACTCCCGTTCGTCCCGGAAAAAACGCGACCCTCCTTGTCAAAATCGAGGCTGTAAGTATTCCCGCCGCCCTCGGCGAAAACCTCGAACTGATCCGTCTCAGGGCTGTATCGCCAGATCGCCTGCCCGAGAAATTTCACGCCGCGAATATCCGCCGTGCAAGTGCTCCCGTGCGCGCCGTAGAGCCAGCCATCCGGCCCCCACGCGAGCGAATTTGCGCCGCTGTGCGTATCCTCAAGTCCGAAGCCGCTGAGCACGACACGAGGTGGCCCATCGGGAATGTCATCGCGATTTTTGTCCGGGTAAAAAAGGAGATACGGCGGATTCAAAACCCACACACCGCCGCGTCCCGTCACCACACTGCGCGCGATGTTCAGGTCGCTGAGAAAATCCTTCGCCTTGTCGAATACGCCATCGCCCTTCGTGCTCTCCAAAATCGTGATCCGATCCGCGCCCTTGAAATGATTTGGCGGCGGCGGCGGCACCTTGTCGAACACCGCGCGCAGATACTCGTCATATTTCAAAACCTTCAGCCCTGCCGGAAACGGATACTGCAAATATTGCACGACCCACAGCCGCCCGCGTTCATCGAAGTTCATGTTGAGCGGCTGCCGCACCATCGGCTCGCTCGCCACGATGTCGAGCGCGAGCCCGTCGCCGACCTTGCACGCCGCGAGCGATTCCGCAGGCGTGGGCCGCGGTGCTTTGTCCCCGAGCGCACCGTGGCCGGTGAAGCGCTTCACGAGTTCCGCGATCTCGGGCGAGAATTTTTCATCCGGCTTTTGATCCGCCCCATTTGTGAGCGGCAATGCGCAGAGAGCGGCGAGAGAGATGAGGAGCGATGTTTTCATGGGAGGGTGCTACTTCAGCAGATTCTCGCGGAGAAATTCCACCGTCGCGAGGAATTGAAAATCCGCGTTCGGCTTCTTGGCAAAGCCGTGGCCTTCGTCGCTCGCTTCGAGATACGACACCGTACCGCCGGCCTTCTTCATCGCGTCGCGCATTGAGTGGGCGACGGACACCGGCACGCGCGGATCATTTTTTCCCTGCACGATGAACAGCGGCTTCCTGATCTCCGCCGCGTGCGCGCTCGGCGAAATCGTTGCGAGGAATTCGCGCATCTTCGGATCGCGCTCGTCGCCGTATTCCACGCGGCGCAAGTCGAGCCGGTATGCGCTCGTGTTCGCGAGGAACGTGATGAAGTCCGCGACGCCCACGACATCAATCCCGCAGCGCAACTTGTCGCCGAAGTGCACCATTGAGGCCGTGCTCATATAGCCGCCGTAACTCCCGCCCGTCACCGCAAAGCGCGCCGCGTCGAGCCGTTCGTCCTTCGCGAGCGCGTCGAGAAATGCGCCGATGTCGCGCACGCTGTCATCGCGCTTGAAGCCATTGTCGAGGGCTAGGAATGTTTTCCCGTAGCCGTCCGAGCCGCGCACGTTCGGGTAGAAAAGCGCGATGCCAAGTTCGTTGATGTAGTAGTTGCTCCGGCCTTGGAAGACCGGCAGCGACTGGCTCTCCGGCCCGCCGTGGATGTTCACAAGGCACGGGCGTTTGCCCGGCCACCGCTTCGCATCGGGGCGATATAGGAAGCCGCTCACGCCAAGCCCGTCGAACGACTTCACCCGCACGATTTCCGGCTCGGAAAATTTCGCAGGGTCGAGCCCGCCGATCTCGCTCTCCGTCCAGCGCGTGAGCTGCGCGGTGTCCAGGTTGTAGCTCCACGCATCCGTCGGCGACTTCGCAGAATTCATCGAGAACGCGATCTCGCGCCCGTTCGCATTCCACGATACCGGGCCGATCACGCCGAGCGGCAGCTTCGGCTGCGTGATGAGCGCGCCCGTCTGCGGGTCAATGATTCGCAGCACACTCGCGCCGTCTTCATTGCTCACGATCACCATGCGCTGACTGTTTTGCGAAAGCGCGAAGTCCTCGATGTCCCATGCGATGTCCTTCGTCAGCACGCGCGCTTCCTTCGTCGCGAAGTCAAATCGCACGAGACGGTGGAACTCGCTGCCCCGATCCGCGAGCGCATACGCAAACGTGTCATCCGGCCCGAATGTCGCCTCGCCCCACGATTCCATTTCCGCGCCCGGTGGCGTGAGCAACTCCGCCTTTCCGCTCGCGATGTCGAGCAGGTGCAGCCGGCTTTCGTTGATGGAAATGTACTCGCCGAGCAGCAGCTTCTTTCCGTCGTGCGACCAGCTCTTCACGCTCCAGCCGCCGGTGCTGACTTGGAAAACTTCGCGATCCTTTTCCGGCGCGAACGGATCCATGATTCGCACATCGTTGTCCTTCCCATTCCGCCGTGTAGAAGTGTAGGCGACCTGCGCGCCGTCGCGCGACCACTTCGCGCCGGTGTTCCGCGATTTGCCATCGGTGAGCAGCGTCGAGCGACCGTCCGCGAAATCGTAGCGGTGAAGCTGATAGGCCTCGCTGCCGCCCGCATCCTGGCTGAAGACAAACGCCTTTCCGAGCTTCGGCTGCACATGCACGCCGCTCACCGGCTCGCGGCCAAACGTGAGCTGGCGGCGCGCACCGCCCGGCACATTCACGCGATGCACCTGCGCCGTGTCTGCAAAGCGCGTCGTGACGAGCATCTCGCGCGTCCCCGGCACCCAGCCGTGAAAAGAAGCCGTGCGGAATTCGAGGTAGCGTGATGCCGAAGCGCGTGTCTCCGACGTGATCGGCGGAAGATTTTCCGCAGTGAGATTTGCAGGGATGTCGGCGGCGTGCGCGAGCGCAGCCGTGAGCAGCAGGGGGGCGATGAGACGGAACATGGGGTGCATCCTTCTACCCGCCGCGCGCGTTGCGATAAGGAAAAAGTAGGCGACGTTGGAAACCTCGCCTACGTTGCGCGCGTTTCGATCCGCACCCGCGCGGATTGCACTTGGTTTTCACCTCCGCATTTCTGACGGTGCCCGTATGCGCTCCAGCACGACGAAGGCCAGCATCGAACAGTTCATGCGGTGCCTCGGAGCGGCGGTTACATCTGCGGGGCGCGTGTATTTCACGGGCGGCGTCTCGGCGGTGCTGCTGGGCTGGCGCGAGATGACGATTGGCGTGGACTTGAAGGCGGAGCCGGAGCCGCTGGGGTTCTTCGAGTGCCTGCCGCGGCTGAAGGAGGAACTCGACATCAACATCGAACTTGCCGCGCCGGATCAGTTCGTGCCGGCGCTGCCGGGGTGGCAGGATCGCAGCCGGTTCATCGCGCGGCACGGACAGGTGGATTTTTACCACCGCGATTTTTACGGCCAGGCGCTCGCGAAAGTGGAGCGCGATCATCCTCGCGACCGGCATGATGTGGCCTCGATGATTCGCGACGGGCTGGTGGTGCCCCGGCGCTTGCACGAACTGTTCGAGCAGGTGGAGGCGCAATTGATCCGCCATCCGTCCATTGATCCGGCGTCGGTGCGCGAACGCGTGATGGCAATCGCCCGCCAGCAGGATTAGGCTCGCTGCGATGACACTCGACGACCTGCCCGGCCACGACCTGATCCGCGAAGGACTCGATGACCTCGCGCAGCGCCGTGAGAGCGTGGCGGCGTGCCTCGTGAAAATCGCGAGCGGCCGGATGCGGCGCTGCGGGCTTGCGGTGGATGTCCCGGATGAGGAGGCGCTGAATGCGGATCATCAGCTCTACGCGCTGCTCGGCCTGGAGCATGGCAACGAAGCGCACGGACGCTACAATGCGCTGCTGCGGGAGCTCGTGAGCTTCGAGCGTGCGCTCGAAGCGCGGCACAGAAGATCGCGCGGAGGCTGAGTGCGGGCGGGAAATGTAGGCGAGGTTTGCAACCT
>JANXZI010000316.1 GCA_025355595.1 Spartobacteria bacterium | reverse complement strand
CCGCATGTCCTTTCCGCAATGCGCGACATACTTTTCGACGAGAAAATCGCGGGGTCATTTCACTTCACACCGGGCCAGTGCTACGAGCAGACGGAGAATGGAAACAAATCGCAGGTGCATTGGGATCTCGTGTGCATCCAGCGGCCCGAGCACGGCGGCGGTGAGATTTGGTTCGACGGAAAACTGATCCGGAAGGATGGCATCTTCGTCCCGCCCGCGCTGCACGCGCTGAATCCGAAGCACCTGCTCGGAAAATAGACGAGGTGGAGGGGCGCTCTGCGCGCGCTACTTTCTCCAGAAGCTGACGGAGGGACGAGTGGCCGGGAGTCATCCGGAAACGCGCCCGGAGGTCGCATTCCACCTTCATTCGGCCCTCGCTACTTTGCAGTCGGTGGCGCTTCCTGCGGAATTTCGGGCGGGGCCGGGGGGATCGGCGGCGCCGCAGGCTTGGCAGCTTTCATTTCCTCGTCGGAGAGCGGCGTCTGCCGGGTGGGGTCGTCGGGCGGCAGGTCGGCGCGCTTCCAGCCTTCTTGCGCGGCAATCTGTTCGGCGATGACGAGCGGCCAGTGCGGATCCTTCATGAGGTCGGGATTCGCCTCCTTGAGCTCTTTGGCGAGCGCGACGTAGAGCTGGTTTTCGGCGGAATCCTTGTCGGCAAGCGCCGGGTAGCGGCGCATCGCTTCGACTTGCGCGAGCCGGGTGATTTCCTTCGCCGTTTCCTTTGACTTGCCGGTGAATTTTACCACGTCATCGTCAATCGTCACGTTCTGGCCGGCGGCTTGGAAAGTCACCACGCCCTCCGTGTATTCCGTGAATGGGAACTGCTGGCCTTTGCGGATGCGGTACGTCTTGCCGTTCAGCGTGACCTTTGCATCCCGGGTCACGGTGATGATGTTTCCCGCGAGCAGATTCGGCTCGGGGGCGATCAAATCGCGGACGACTTCGAGCTCCGGCGGCGTGGGGGCGGTCGGTGCCGGAGGCGCGAGTGAGGCGGGAGCCTCGGGTGCATTCTGCCGGGTCGGCACGGGCAGTTGGTTTGCAGGTTCCTCGTCGCGTTTCGCCGTCTCGCTGCCGAGGCCGGTCTTCGCGGCGTGGTCGAGCTTTTGGAATGCGCGCTCGGCGAAGGGCAGCGCCGCGGCGAATAGCGCGACGGATCCCGCGACGATGAGGCCGCCGTGCGGACGCTGGAAGACGCGGAGCCGGAAGAGCACCCAGACGAGCGCAAATGTGCCGAAGCTGGCGACGAGCGTGCGCAGCGCGACGTGGTTTGCGAGGTAGCTGCCCATCCAGAAAATGAGGAACGCGCTGAGCAGCAGACCCGCGGCGATGGCGAGATTCGTCACGTCGGCGGGCACGCCCTCGGCCGCGACCTGCGAGGCGGTTGATTTTTCCACCGTCGCGCGGGTGATCGCGGAGTGAGCCGTGGCCTCGTGCTTCTCCGGCGTTTCGGGCATGGTGCCCTCGTGGATGGTTTCTGTGGGATTCACTAGTCCGAGACGATGGCACGCGGGGGATGGATGTCTCTAAGAATATGCGGCGTGGGTGCCCCCGCTGCTCTGGCGGCTTGCGGGGCAGGAGCTTCCGGGTTAGGTAAAATTCATGCGCCGCGAAATCCTCTACTCCCTCCTCGGTTTCTTCGGTGGCTTCGTCGTCGCCGCGATTGTGTTCTGGCAGCCGGTCTCACCTTCGGACAGCTCGTCGAAGCCCGCTGCTTCGGCAGTTTCCGAGGCTTCGCCGTCCCATGGTCCCGGGCCGGCTGCGGCTGGCGCTCATTCCAACCGCAGGCTCGTCGTCTCGGCGCGCGACAACGATGTCACCGCGCCGGCAAACGAGGGTGCGCCTCAGCCGAAGGGCGCGGCGGAAACTTTCCACGAGGCGATCGGGAAGCTGAAGGACATGGACATGACCCGCAGGCAGAAGGCGATTGAGTCGCTGGTGAAGCAACTGCGCGGGATGGGGCCGGAGGGGCTGCAGGTGTTGCGCGATTATTTTCGCGCGGGGCAGGATGTGAAGTTTCCCGACGGCGGCTACGCGATGGTGGATGGGCGAGTGATCCAGACCGCGTCGCTGCGGGCGGCGCTGCTGAATTCGCTCGGCGAGTGGCCCGGCAACGAGGCGATTGACATCACTCGCGAGGTGCTGAAGACGACGTCGCGCCTGTCCGAGGCATCCGCCGCGATCGCGATGCTCGAGAAAAAAGCGCCGGGCGTGTATCGCTCCGAGGCGATCCAGGTCGTGGAGCATCTCGCGGACAAACCCGGTGAAAAGGACGCGTGGGCGATGCAGGGCGGCTCGGTGATTTTCGAGACGATGCAGCAATACAAGGCGACGGAGCTGCTGCCGGCCGCGGAGGCAGTCGTGGCGGGGAACCCGATGATGGCCACGCAGTTCATCGCATCGCTGAACTCGCTGCCAGCGGATGTGCGCACGCCGGCGCTTCAGCGGCTTTTTGCGAACGAGGCGGTGACGAAGAGCCTGGCGTCGAACCCATGGAGCCTGCAGCAGCTCAACTACTCGGAGCCCGTCGTCGCGCAGAATGTGGCGCAGATGTTCGCGGCGAATACGGACAAGCGGTTCCGTGAAAGTTTTCTCCAGACGTTTGCCAACACGCAGATGTGGTCGCACGGCGGTGGCGGCGGGATCGTGGTCGGAAATGCGACGAACGAAAATCCCGCGGATCGCGTCACGCGGCTCCAGGGGCGGCTCTCATTCCTTGACCAGATCGCACCGCAGCTCACGACGCCCGTGCTGCAGGAGCGGCTGCAGGATGCGCGCACGGCATTGCAACAGGCGATCACGAGTCCGCCCGCCAACAACCTCACGAGGACGGGCACCGGGACGCTGATTCTCGGCGGGACAAATTCGTTCAGCGGCACGACGGTCATCAGTTCCGGCGGGCTTGAGGTCATCTCGACGACGGACAAGAAATGATCATTGGAACGAAGGCGCGCGCACCGCTTGCCCACGCGCGGCTCTACGGGATTCTCGACCTCGGCTACGCGGCGGAGGATTCGCTGGAGCGCATGGCGGCGCAGTTGTGCGAGGGCGGCGTGGACATCGTTCAGCTTCGGGCGAAGGGGCGCGATGAGTGTGACATCGAGGACATGGCGAATCGCGTTGCGCCGATTTTCCGCGATTCGGGCGTGCCGTTCATCGTCAACGATCACCCGGAACTCGTGCCGAGTGTCGGCGCGGATGGCGCGCATGTGGGGCAGGATGATTTCACCGTCACCGATGCCCGCTGGCGCGCAGGCCGTGCGCTCGCGGGCGAGGTGCCGCCGCCGATCATCGGCAAGAGCACGCACTCGGTGGAGCAGGCCGTGGCGGCTGCGGCGGAAGGCGCGGACTACATCGGCTTCGGCCCGCTTTTTCCGACGCCGACGAAGGCGGGCCGTGTGGCGATCGGCATCGCAGAAATCGCGCGCGTGCATGAACTCGTGAGCGTCCCGATTTTCTGCATCGGCGGAGTGAAGCTGGAGAATCTCGATGCGGTGATCGCCGCCGGCGCGCGGCGCGTGGTGATCGTGAGCGGCATCCTGCAGGCGCGGGACGTGGTGGCGTATTGCCGCGAGGCAAAAGGCCGGATCCCAATTTGAAGTTGAGCGTTGAACGTTGAACGTTGTTCCCGCCGAAGGAGCGGTGCGTTGCAGGACGCCGGTTCGGAAACCGGAAGGCCGCTGCACGGGGCTCAACGCCAAACGTTCAAGGTTCAACGTCAAACTTCCAACGAGAAGACTGCGAGGCGAAAGCGCGGCTGGACGCGGCGGCGGTGACTGTGTAACTCGTCCGCCCTTCGGAGCCGGAGTTCTTCTTCCGTGAATCCGCCATCCAAAATTCGAAATTCAGAATTCAAAATCCCACACTGCCATGTCCGTTTTCGTCGTTGGTTCAGTCGCGCTCGATACCGTCAAGACTCCGTTTGAGGAGCACGGCGATCTGCTCGGCGGCTCGGCGAGCTATGCGGCGGTGGGGGCGTCGTTTTTCTCCCCGGTGAATATGGTGGGCGTCGTGGGTGATGATTTCCCGGAGGAGCACGTGGACTTTTTCAAGGGACGGAAAATTGATGTGACTGGCTTGCAGATCGTGGCGGGCAAGACGTTCCGATGGTCAGGCGAATACATGCTGGACATGAACGTGCGCGAGACACGCAGCGTGGAGCTGAACGTGTTTGAGCATTTCAATCCCGTGCTGCCGGATGCCTACAGGAAGCCGTCGCTCGCGCTGCTGGCGAACATCGGGCCGAATTTGCAGAACCATGTGCTCGACCAGATGGAGCGGCCGAAGTTTGTGATCGCGGACACGATGGACCTGTGGATCAACATCGCGCTCGATGAACTGAAGCGCCTGCTCAAGCGCGTGGACATGCTCATCCTGAACGACAGCGAGGCGCGCCTGCTCACGCAGCAGACTTCGCTGATCAAGGCGGGTGTGCAGATTCAGGCGATGGGGCCGAAGTTCGTCGCGGTGAAGAAGGGCGAGCACGGCTGCCTGCTCTTCGGGCAGAATGGCGACTTCTTTTCGTGCAGCGCCTACCCGCTGGAGGATGTGCATGATCCCACCGGCGCGGGCGACACTTTTGCCGGCGGACTCGCGGGGCATCTCGCGGCGAACACGAAGGGCGATGTGACTTTCGCGGCGCTGCGCAAGGCGGTGGTCTTCGGCTCCGTGCTCGCGAGCTACAATGTGGAGCAGTTCAGCCTCGAGCGGATGCGCTCGCTGACGGATGCGGACATCACGGCGCGCTACGAGAGCTTCAGGCTGTTCAGCCACTTCGAGGCCATCGAGGACTGAGCGGCAGGCGAAGGGTGCGGGTTTCGGGGCATTCGCTCCGCGCCATCGTGCCGCGCGAGGTTGGAAAACCTCGCTTTCTGTTAGCCGCGCCCTGCTGCCACGCGCGGGAGTGCGCCGAAGAGCCCGCCGACGCGGTCGGTCGTGATTTCGACGCGCGTGCCGGTGCGGACCTGCTCGAAGAGTTCGATGACGTCGCGCGATTTCATGCGGATGCAGCCGTAGCTGGCCGGGCGGCCGATGTTGCGCTCCTCGGGAGTGCCGTGGATGAAGATGCCGCGGGAAAGTGCGTGCGAATTCTGCTGTTCGAGGCCGCGCAGCGCAAGGATGCGGGTGACGATGGGGTCGCGGCCGGGGGAGTTTGGCGTGCAGATTTCGCCGGTGCGGCGGCAGTGGTGGAAGACCGCGCCGGGTTCCGCGCCGTGGCCGATTTTGGAGGCGACCTCAAGCTGGCCGGTGGGCGTGGCGTAGCTGCTGCGGGTGTCGCCGAGGCCGAACTTTGACGTGGAGACGCGATAGCTGGTGACCTTGTGGCCGTTTTCGTCGAAGACGTAGAGCTTCTGCTCAGCGACGCTGACGATGATGGTAGGATTTTCAGCGGCGAGTGCCGACTGGAAGAGGACGAAGACCTGAAGCGAGAGAAGGGTGGTGAGGAGGATGCGGAGTCGCAATTTTTTCCACCTCCTGATGCTGGCGTCGGGTTGTTCGATCATCGTTTGATTATGCGGAGAGTGCTTCGCCACTGTCGCGCCACGGGGCGCGGAGTTGCGGGAACCATTGCGTGAGGGAACACAAGGCGACGTAGGTGAAACCGCTGGCGAAGAGGCCGAGGAAGGGGATGGCGAGCCAGTTGTGGGCCGCGACCTCATGCACGAAGAAGTAGATGAAGTATGCCGCGAATCCGATCTCGATGAAGGGGAGGAGATTTTTTCCGACGGAGTATTTGGCTTTTTTCCAAGACTGGGTCTTGGTCTGGATGCCGTACTTCGGCGTGCGGGTAAATTCGCCGGTGACGCCGAACGTTCCCTGGATGACGGCCCAGGCGTTGTTCACCGCGAGGCCGATCGTGAGGGCGAGGAGCGCGGGAAGGTAGAGCACTTCGCGCCACCAGGAGCGGGGGTAGAGTTCGCGCTGGGAGACAATGTAAAAGACGATTGCGGGCAGCGAGCCGGTGATGAAGATAGGAACGTCGAGCAGGATCGTGCGCCAGATTCCCCAGCTTCCGTTTGTGGAGGCGGCGACGCTCGGGTGCATGAGTACGCAGATCGCGGCGAGGAGCAGGAATGCGTAGTTCGACGTGAGGTGCATCGTGGCTTCGATCTTCACCTTCAGCGGTAGCTCGGCCTTCCATACGGCGGGGAGGAGCTTGCGGCACGTCTGGATGCTGCCTTTCGTCCAGCGGTGCTGCTGGGACTTGAAGCCGTTCATGTCCACGGGCAGTTCGGCGGGCGTGACGAGGTCGGGGAGGAAGACGAAGTTCCAGCCCTTGAGTTGCGCACGGTAGCTGAGGTCGAGGTCTTCGGTGAGTGTGTCGTGCTGCCAGCCCCCGGCGTCTTCGATGGCCGCTCGACGCCACACGCCGGCCGTGCCGTTGAAGTTGAAGAAGCAGCCGCCGCGATTGCGTGCGCCGTGTTCGAGGACGAAGTGCGCGTCGAGCAGAATCGACTGGATCTTGGTGAGCAGCGAGTAATCCTGGTTGATGTGTCCCCAGCGCGCCTGCACCATGCCGATCTTCGGCTCGGAGAAATGCGGCATGATCTTCAGGAGAAAGTCGCTGCCGGGCAGGAAGTCCGCGTCGAAGATCCCGACAAATTCCCCCCGGGCCACCTTCAGTCCGGCTTCGAGCGCTCCGGCCTTGTACCCCGTCCTGTCGGCCCGGTGGTAGTACTTGATATCCACGCCCTGGCTTGCGAAGCGACGGACCGCTGCCTCC
>JANXZI010000293.1 GCA_025355595.1 Spartobacteria bacterium | reverse complement strand
CTAGGTTGAGCGAAAGCTTCGAACCGGCGAAAATGACCGGTTTGCTGGTGAGCGTTCCGCCTGCCGCACCGGCGCTCGCCGAGACAAAGCCATCCATGCGATATACGAAGCGGCGCACGCGACTGCCGACACCCGCGTAGTACGCTTCAGTCGCATAGACCGAGAGTTCAGTATCACGCTCGGGCAGTTGCAGCAGTCCATTGGCCATATAGTTGCTGCGATTGCCACCGCGGTCCTTGGGTGCGGTGACGGGAATGATGGGCTCTTCCCAACGCCGGAATTTCACGGCATCGCGGCTGGTCATGAAGTCCGGTTCCACTTGTTCCTTGGGAGTCGCCAAGTAATGCGTGGGAAAACCGATGAGCAAGTGAGGTGCGCGGAAATAGGGCCGGATCGCGTTAGTGTAAAGATGCACGGGGGCGTCCTCATAGGTGACGTCGGCCTGATGCTCCCAATGGATAAAGTCCTGCGATGTGGCCGTGCGGATGGCGCGGAGATTGTTGGAAAAAATGCGCCAGTACGCGCGGTACTCACCACGCGCCGCGTCCCAGAACGCCAAATTCTGCGAATCAAAAGCGCCCGCTGTGATGGCGGCCTCCTCGGTGATTTTCGACCAATGGATGCCGTCGGCAGATTGATAGGCATACAGGCACGCCTTCTTTTTGCCATTGAGCATCGTCATACCTCCGGCCAGCGCCTTGAAGCGCGCATTTGCAGCGCACGCTGGATGATTATCCTTGAATGGCGTAAAGTTTTGCGCGGCCTCCGGGTCCGCCTGGAGGATGTTATTAGCCTTGGACCCGTTGAACTCGACCAGTCCAAGCTCAGGCTTAGTCCATGTCAATCCATCGCGACTTTCCGCATAGCAGGTAAAGGCGAGATGGGTTGCTGCCTTCGGCTTCCCGTCGTAATGCCAAGCGCGGTAATATGCGCGGAACATTCCTTCATTCTCAAAAATCGTATAGTAAGCCGAGACGTTACCCTCCCAAGGCGCATCACAGGTGAGGACTACCTCGCGTGCTTCCGGCTTATGCAGAGTCAATGCGACGCTCACAAGATTTTCGATGAGAAAATCATCTACAAACAGTTCGCGACGGGAGCCAATGTCAATCACCCCGCATCCCGCCTTCGCCGCTTCCAGCCACCGCGGTCTGACGGCGATGACCGCTGCCGACGCAATCAGTGAATGATGCAAGAAGCGACGGCGCGAGGTGTGTCGGGTAAGCATGAAATAAGACGGGTTGAAGTGAGAAGTTCCCTGATACCTCGAAACAACAAAGCAACTAGTGGCATGTCCTCTAAGTTCGTGATACATGCCCAGGCCTGCATGGGATTTAGCCCCCTCTGTAACTGTGTGCATTTGTTGAGTCACGGACTTAGAGGACATGACACTAGGGAGTGAGCAGAAGTGAAAGTCGGGTGCGGCAGGAAAGCGAGAAGACACTTAAACTTTTTGCGTCCTTCGAAAAGGCAGCAGCGCCGAAGCAAGAACCAAGCATATCGCGCTGCATAGCGACGATAACTAACGGATCGTGCGCGCAATTCCGCCGCTTCGCTCCGCTCGCCCACGCGAGGCTGCAAACCTTGCGTGCCTTGCCGGCATCCCTCCCCGCTTGAGCATCCGCATCAACCAGAAAAATTGGCCCACGCGCACTGCTAGGAATTTGCTTCCGCGCCGGCCGCACCGGAGACGCTCAGAACGGGGACGGGCGTCGGGGAGTGAAGGGGCTTGGGGGAGCGAGGGGTCGAGAATGGGTCAAGCAGGCTTCCAGCAGGATGGGCGGCTATCTCGCTGCGCTTCGGTTCGCGCGACGACTTGGGCAATTTCCTCAACGCCTACACCGAGAACGAAGTCTTCAAGAAGAACCTCTTCGCCTCGCTCGACCAGACCGGCGTCGGCCAGCTCGTCCAGACCGCGATTGAAAAGGGCCGCCAGACGCGCCCCGACATCAAGCTCGGCATCTGCGGCGAGCACGGCGGCGACCCGGCCAGCGTGAAGTTTTTCCACCGCGTGGGCTGAACTACGTGAGCTGCTCGCCCTTCCGCGTCCCCGTCGCCCGCCTCGCCGTCGCGCAGGCGGCGATCGAGGAAAAGCGCGCTGCGAAGAAGAAGTAAGCTCCCATAGCGGGTTCGCGTTCTCACGAACTCGGCTATGAATCACAAAAGCCGGCTCGGAAAACCGGGGCGGCTTTTCGGTTCGACCCGCGATCTTTTCCCCGCGCGCCTAGAACAACTCGCGGGTAAATGAGCGCCGCATATTTGCTGTCAGTCCGTCACTTTATTCTTCATTCTCCCGCCCCATGAAATTCCCCACCCTCGCAATAATCTGCTGTGCAGCCACCCTCGCCGCGTTCAGCGTCCCGTCCCTTATGGCTGATCCCAATTCTGAAAAAGGCGAAGCGTTCCTCGCGGAAAACGCAAAGAAGGAAGGCGTGAAAACCACCGCCAGCGGGCTGCAATACAAGATCCTCAAGGAAGGCACCGGCAAGACTCCGCAAGCCACCGACACCGTCGAAGTCCACTACAAGGGCACGCTGCTCGACGGCACGGAATTCGACAGCTCCTACAAGCGCAAGGAGACCGCCACCTTCCCGCTGAACCGCGTCATCCCCGGCTGGACCGAGGGCGTGCAGCTCATGAAAGTCGGCGCGAAGTACCAGTTCACCATCCCCTCGAAGCTGGCCTACGGCGAGCGCGGCACCCCCGGCGGCCCCATCCCGGCGAACTCCACGCTCATCTTCGAGGTCGAGCTCGTGTCGGTGAAGTAAAGTGGTTCCGCGCTTCAGCGCGAACATGCGTTGCATTCAGACTGTGCACACGAACTGCGCATCGGGATTGCAAGATGCGATCCGAGCGCGTTCACGGGCTGAAGCCCGTGACTGCTATGGTTCCGCACATTTTCCGTTGCCAGCGGTCACCGTGTAATTACAGTGCTTACGCCATGAAGACCGTCGAGCTTTCCATCACACGGATTGGCAATTCTCGCGGCATCCGCATCCCGGCGGATGTCCTGCGCCGCTGCAAGCTCGGCTTGTCCGTGATGATGGAGGAGCGTGATGGCGAACTTATTCTCCGCCCGAAAAAGCGGGCCAAGCTCTCGTGGGCGGAGACTTTCACCGAGATGGCCGCGGAAAAAGAGGACTGGTCCGAGTGGGAGACGACTGCTGGCGATGGTCTCGCATGACGCCCCATCGCTTCGACATCGTGCTCGTCTGCCTCGATCCCGTCATCGGTTCGGAGATGGCAAAGACGCGCCCCGCAGTCATCGTGAGCGCCAGGGACATGAACGCCGCACTCGATACCGTGGTCGTCTGCCCGCTCACCACGAAGCTACACGCCGGCTGGCGCAGTCGCGTGCAGATCATTGCCGCCGGCAAACCGAACGCGAGCCTTCCGAACCAGATGGCCAACGCCGTTCCCGATGTCAACGATTGGCAGAGATTGACCGGCGCTCAAGGACCGCAGACCACGGAGTGGACGATCCACATCACCAATGGCTTCGGCATGGATGTGGTCATGGTGACGCTGCGGCTCAACTGGGAC
>JANXZI010000243.1 GCA_025355595.1 Spartobacteria bacterium | reverse complement strand
CCCGTGCTCCCGCGCGGCGGCGCAAAGGTGATCGCGATCACCGGCTGCACCCGCGGCTGCGGTCGCGCGCTTGCGGAATTTTTCATCGTGCAAGGCCACACCGTCGCGGGATGCGGACGCTCGGAGAAAAGCGTCGCCGAGCTGCGGGAGCAGTTCGGGCCGCCGCACGATTTCACCGCACTCGACGTGGCCGACGACGAAGCGGTGCAGCGCTGGGCCGAGCGGATCTCCACGACACACGGTGCGCCGGACTTGCTCATCAACAACGCCGCCGTGATCGCCACGAGCGCGCCGCTGTGGAAAGTGCCTGCGACGGCAATCGCCGCGACGCTGAACGTGAACATCGCGGGCACGGTGAACACGATTCGCCATTTCGTGCCGGCGATGGAAAAACGCGGCGGCGTCATCGTGAATTTCAGCTCCGGCTGGGGCCGCAGCACGTCGCCGGATGTCGCGATTTACTGCGCGAGCAAGTGGGCCATCGAGGGACTCACGCAGGCGCTCGCGCAGGAACTTCCAAGCGGTCTCGCGGGGGTCGCGGTGAATCCCGGCATCATCAATACCGAGATGCTGCGCTCATGCTTCGCCAGCGGCGCTGCGGAGCACCCGCAGCCCGCCGAATGGGCGAAGCGCGCAGGGCCATTCCTGCTCGGCCTCACCGCGAAGGACAACGGACGCTCGCTCGACGTGCCCGGCGCGACAATGGCGTGACCCGCGGTAAACGGGCGCTCCGCTACTGTGCAAGCGGCGCCGCAACCGGCGCGGGCGCGGGCGCGGGAACAGGTACCGAACGGGTAACGCCGGCAGGAGCAGCAGCCGGCTTCGCGCTTTTGAGCAGATGGAAAAGCTCGCTGTCCGTCGAGAGGACGATGCTCGTGTCGCCGAGGAGAATCTTTTTGTAAGTCTCCATCGTCTTCACAAAGCCGTAAAATTCGACCGCTTGCGGGCTCTTGTTGAATGCCTCGGCGTAAATGCGCGTGGCCTCTGCGTCGGCGGTGCCCTGGATTTCCTGCACCTTGCGATACGCGGTGGATTCGATCTCACGCAGGTCGCGATCTTTTTTGCCCGTGATGCCCGCGGCCTTTCCCTCGCCCTCGGAACGGTATCCCTGCGCGATCTGCGTGCGCTCGCTGATCATGCGCTGGTGGATGCGTTCGATAACCTGCGAGTTGTAGTTCACGCGCTTGAGCCGCACGTCGAGCAGCTCGATGCCGAGCGACTTCACCTTGGGCGCAGCCTCCTTGAGAATATCGCGCTCGATCTCGCGGCGACCGCGCTCGATCCGCGGAAGCTCCGCGGCCGAGCCCGCAAATTCCTTGTCCACGATTTCCGTCAGCTTTCGCGCCTTGTCACTGCGGATGATCTCGATGAGCTCGTGGCGCGCGACGGCGATGCGAATTTCGCTGCCGATGATGTCATCCAGACGGGAGAGCGCCCGGCGCTGGTTTTCATCGTGAACACTGACGAAATAGATTGCCGGATCGTGAATGCGCCACCGGGCGAACGCCTCGACGGAAATGTACGTCTTGTCCTTTGTGGGCATCTCGCTCACCGGGCCGTCCCATTCGAGCAGGCGCTTCTCGATCCGGTTCACAGATTGGATAAAGGGAATCTTCCAGTGCAGTCCCGCCTCCGTGACCGGCGTGCCGATCTGCCTGCCAAATTGCGTGAGGATGACCACATCCGTCTCGCGAACGGTGTACATGCTGCCGCCGATCACGACGAGTGCGACGATCACGAGGAACGCCAGGCCGACGCGGAAGGGATTCATTTCCGCACCTCCCGCCCGTGACCGACACCGGGCATCATCGGCAGCAATTGCGTGATCCTGTCGTCCACGATCACTCGCTCGCGCACCTGTGGGAGCACCTCGGCCATCGTCTCCAGGTAAATTCGCGTTCGTGTGACATCGGGTGCCTTCAGATATTCGGCGAGCACGGCGTTGAACGCGGTGACATCGCCGAGCGCCTCATTCACGCGCTTGAGCTTGTAGCCCTCGGCGACGCTGATTTTCTGCTCTGCCTCGCCCTTCGCGCGCGGGACGGCCTTGTTGTATTCACCATTGGCGATGTTCATCATGTTCTCGCGATCCTGTTTCGCCTTGTTCACCTCGTTGAACGACGCCTGCACTTCGCGCGGCGGGTTGATGTTTTTGAGCTGCACCTGATCCACCGCGATGCCGAGCTGGAATTCCTTCACCATCTCGCGCAGCCGCACGAGCGAACTGCTCTCAATGTCCTGCCGCCCGATGGTGATGACCTCATCCACCGTGCGGTCGCCGATGATTTCACGCATGATGGATTCGGAAAGGTCGCGCAGCGTGGCGTCGGGATTTCGCACGCTGAACAGGTAGTGCTTCGGATCGTCGAGGCGGTATTGCACCACCCACTCCACGAGCGCCGTGTTCAGATCGCCCGTGACCATGTTCTTCTCGCGATCCTGCTCGTCGCTGAACTGCCGCGGATTCGTCGCGCCGGATGTGCCGAATCCGAACTCAAACTTTTGCTGCCGCTTCACCGCGACCGGGAGGATTTCATCAATGCCGAATGGCAGCTTGAAATGCAGGCCCGGCTCGCGAATCGCCTCAAAGTGACCGAAGCGAAGCACCACGCCGACCGACTCGGCGGGAATGGTGTACCAGCTTGTGAACACGAGCCAGAGCACCACGATCAGAACTGGAACGAATCCCAGCCATCGGCCGAGGTTCGACGGAAATTGCACGACGATCATGCGCGGAGAATTCAATGCCATGGGAAGCGTGTACCGTCCTCACACCCACAGCGCAAGTGATCGCCGTTCGCCCGAGGATCACAGCCAGTCCGACGCGCTCGATCCGATCCAGTCGTGAAACGGCACGCCGAGCCGCGAGAGCACGAACGCGAGCACCACGAGGAACAGCGCGGCGATCTCGCGGCGGCCGTAACGATCTGCCGGACCGTGACTGCGGATGAAATTCAGCAGCGCACCCGTCGGGCACCCATAGTGGCAGTACGCCATCGGCACAAAGCACGCAGCGACGAGCCCCGCGATTGCGATGGTGATCGTCGCCCAGCCTGCGGTGCGGATCGCATACGCATCGAACGGCTCGAATGCTGCAACGTCTGCGGGCAGCACGAGCATCACCACGCCGAGGATCATCGCGAGCGTGAGCCACGGCAGCCAGCGAAGCCCCGCCGCGAGATTTTTCGGCAGCGTGATGCGCCAGCGCTTCGGAGCGAAGCGCGCGAGCAATTCCTGCGCGTGCCCGTGCGGACAAAGCTGCTGGCAATAGAGCGGCTTGCCCGTGCCCCACGGCACGATGAGCGCCGCCGCGAGCATCAGCACGAGCCCCGGCGCGGTGCGCCACGGCACGCCATTTTGCGCCCAGCCGACCATGAGCGTCTGCGCGAGGAGGTCCGCATTGATGAAGCCGACATACCCGATCACCAGCACCTGAAACGCGCGCCGGAGCCACGGCCGGCGGTGCGTGCCGGTGAATGCGATGACCGTCCCCGCGAGCACCACGAGCACGAGACCGACATCACGCACGCCAAAGCGAAACGGCACCGGCGCGATCTTTGCCGCCCCGTCCGCCACACGCAGCCGCCGCACGATCCCCTCGGCGATTGCGAGGCTCGTCATCGAGGCACCGCTCACGCCTTCGATGCCCTCCTCCGCCGGCGTGCGACCCGCGACCTCATCCCACGAGCGCCCGTTCCATGTTTTCAGAAAAGTGCGATCCCTTTTGATGTCGCCCACGTGCTCCACCGTGTCCTGGCTCGACCGGATGCTCACGCCGACGACGTGCATCGCATTGTCAAACGCCACGAGCACGTTCGTCGCCCCGCAGTAGCCGACAATGGAATCGGACACCGGCGCGGTCTGCAGCACGTAGCCGAGCTTCCGCCCATCCCATGCGAGCACATGCCATCCGCCGCGGTCACTTTCATCAAGCACCCACTGATCCTCCTCGGGAAAAAGCGGGTGCAGTTCCGCATGCGTCAGCGGCCGCAGCGACTCCACGCGCATCCGCACCGCGTGCCCGCGCAGCAGCCCCACGATCGCGACGAGCATGGCGAGACGGTAAAGCTGGAGGAACAAACGGCGCACAGCGCGCACGATGCGAAATCCGGCGGCGGCATTCCAAGCTGCGATCTGCGCGCGCCGGAAGATTCTCCCGGCACGGCGGAAGACTGAGTGGTGAACGGCACCCACTCCGCACTTGCCGCGCGCGCGCGACGCCTCGATAGTCCGCGCCCATTTTTATGAGACAAATCGGCATCGGCCTCGCAGGATTCGGCACCGTCGGCGCAGGTGTTTTCAAGCACCTCGCGCAGAACCGCGAACTGCTCTCGCAACGCCTCGGGCTCGAACTCGCCGTGCGCCGCATCACCGTGCGCGATCTGAAAAAAATGCGGGGCGTGAAGGCGCCGGCGGAACTTTTCACGGCGCGCTGGCAGGATGTCGTGGACGATCCGCAGGTGCAGATCGTCGTCGAACTCATGGGCGGCATCGAGGAGGCGCGGCAGCTCATCGTGCGCGCCATCGAGGCGGGAAAGACCGTCGTGACCGGCAACAAGGCGCTACTCGCCGAGCATGGCAAGGAACTCTTCGACCTCGCGACTGACCGACAGGTGCCGATCTTTTTCGAGGCCGCAGTCGCGGGCGGCATCCCGATCATCAAGGCCGTGCGCGAGTCGTTTGTCGTCAATCACATCAAATCCATCCACGGCATCATCAACGGCACGACGAACTACATTTTGACCCGCATGACCGAGGCCGGGCTCGACTACGCGGACGCGCTCGCGGAGGCGCAGGCGCAGGGCTACGCGGAGTCGGACCCGACGCTCGACGTGAACGGTTGGGACGCCGCGCACAAAGCGATCATCCTCGCGTCGCTCGCATACGGCACATGGATTTCTCCGTCGAAGGTCTTCGTCGAAGGCATCGAGAGAGTCACCGCGCGGGACATCGGTTTTGCAAAAATGCTCGGCTACCGGATCAAGCTGCTCGGTATCATCAAGGCCGATGATCGAGGGAACATCGAAGTGCGCGTGCATCCGACGCTCATCCCGGAGAAACACGTCCTTGCGAGCGTGAATGGCGTCTTCAACGCGCTCTGCGTCCACGGCGATGTCGTGGGTGAGACTCTATTTTACGGACGCGGGGCGGGGCAGGATCCGACCGCGAGCGCCGTGATCGCCGATCTCGCCGAAGCCGCGCACGGGCTGGATTCGAAGCGCCGCGACTTCGGCTTCATGCCCCACGGTCTCTACGGTGACTGCAAGCCGCTCGATGAAATCCTCTGCCAGTACTACCTGCGCATCCCCGTGGACGACGAACCCGGCGTGCTCGCCCAAGTCGCCGGCGTGCTCGGCAGCCTGCACATCGGCATCAGCTCGATGATCCAGCCCGAGAGTGACGGTCAGAGCGCCGTGCTCATCCTCATGCTGCACGACGCGACGCACGCGCAGGTGCGTGAGGCCATCGCGCGCATCGCGGCGCTGCCGCCCGTCGAGGGCGCGCCGACGCTGCTGCGCGTCGAGCATTTCGCGGTGTGAACTGGGAACGGCAACTTCCAAGTCGCCGATGTGTTTGCGAAGCCGACGATCTGGAAATCGCCGCTCCCAATGCTCGCGCGCGAGCCATTAGCGTGCGAGATTCCGCGCATGGATTCCGCGCTGCTGACGCCTGACCTGCTCGCACCCGGCGACGGAAAATCGGCAGCCCTCGACCCCGCGCAGTTCACATGGTCGCGAATTCGCTCACCCGACGATCCGCTTTTTGAAACCGCGTATGCCGCGCTGTGGCAGGAATTCGGCACCGCGCATGAAATGGAAACGCGCGACGTGCTCGCGGCTCGCCTGCGTGAAGCCGGGCCGCTGCGCTACGAAATCCTCCTCGTGCATGCGGGCGCCCAGGTCGCAGCCGTGCGCGATCACACGGCGATCGCGTGCGACGGCCAAATCGTCGTTCACCTCTCGCATCTGCTCGTCGCACCGGAGTGGCGGCGCAGCGGCCTCGCGGGTTGGATGCGTGCCGTGCCGATCCTCACCGCGCGCGAACTCGCAGCGGCGAACGCCACACCCGGATGTGAGGTGACGCTGGTGGGCGAAATGGAATACGCCAACGGCACCGATCCCCGGCGCGCGCTGCGCCTTCTCGCATACGAGCGCGCCGGCTGCCTCAAGATCGATCCGCGAGCCGTGCGCTATCATCAGCCCGACTTCCGTCCGCCGGAGGTGATGGATGCGGGCGACGGCGCGCGCCCGCTGCCGTTCCAGCTCATCATCCGGCGCGTCGGTCGCGAGCACGAGCGCGTCATCACCGGGCGCGGAGTGCGGCGCATCGTGCGGGCGCTTCACACGATGTACGGCGCGCAATTCCGACCCCAGGACATGGCGCATCCTGCGCTGCGTCTTGATCACTTTCCTGATGACCACGCCGAGATCGCACTCCTCCCGCCGACCACGGTAGCGTAGCTCTCCTGAGCTGCGCCTGCCTGCGACGAATGCGCAACGAGGCGCAGGTCTGGAGACCTACGCTACGACTGCCATGCTCACTGCATTCCATCATCCGGATTTCGCCGCACCGATCGGCGAGCACATCATGCCGATGCGGAAATTCGCGCTCGTCGCCGCGGAGGTCGCGAAAATGCCGGATGTCATGCTTGCGGAGCCACAGCCTGCATCCGAGGCGGATTTGCTGCGCGTCCACACGCGCGAATATGTGAACGCAATCCGAACGGGCGAACCGCGCGCGCTGGCGGAGTCGCAGAAATTCCCGTGGTCCCCCGCCCTTTTTACCAGCGTGCGGGTCACGAATGGCGCGTGCATCGCCGCAGCACGCGCGGCATTGCGCGACGGTGCGGGCGCCGCCATTGCGAGCGGCTTTCACCATGCGTGTGCGGATCACGGCGAAGGGTTCTGCACGTTCAACGGCCTCATCGTCGCCGCCGATGCGTTGCTCGCGGCGAGCGAGGTGAAGCGCGTCGCCATCCTCGACATGGATCTGCACTACGGCAACGGCACCGCGCAACTCGCGGCGAAACGTTCGCACATTTTCGCCGTCTCGATTTACGGCAACGACTACCGGGACAACGTGCCCTGGCGCGACGTGTCCGTGCGACAGCACGAGGATGGCGAGAACCACCGTTCGTTCGCCCTGCCTCCGGGCTGCGACCGCGCAACGATGCTTCACGCGATGGACGCCGCGCTGCCGCAGATCGCCGCGTGGAAACCGGATCTGCTGCTCTACCAGGCCGGTGCCGATCCCTATTTCGAGGATCCGTATTCCCCGCTCGCGCTCGATGCGGACGATCTGCGCGCACGCGACGAACGCGTATTTGATTTCGCGCGTTCGCGCAGCCTGCCGATCGCGTGGGTGCTCGCAGGCGGCTACACGCGCGACATTACGAAGATCGTCCGCATCCATACCGGAACATTCGAAGCATGGCGCGACGTGTGGAACCGATGAATCGTCGGCATAACGGACGATTTGCCGTCCGCGGATTTTCAGGCGAAGAATGCGGCACGGCATGACGTTCATCATTCTTCTTACCTGCATGGCGCTCGGCGATCTTCTGTGGTGCTGCGCAGCGCTGCGTCTGCGGAGGCGCTGGATGCGATGGACGATCGGCGTCTTCGGCGTGCTGCAGTTTGCCGGGCTCACGATGATTCTCTTTTCGCGGAAGGGAGCGGGGCTCGAGGAAATGCTCCCGCGCCCCGCGCATTCGATGATTCTCGCGTGGCACGTCGGCATTCTCCTGCCGTGGCTCGCGTGGCGGATGGTCCGCGCAGCCGTCTCACTGCTGGGGAAAGTCGCGCGCATTCCGCGACGCACGCCATCAATCGAGGTGAGTGCAACGCCCGCCGTCACGCGTCGCGAATTTCTCGGGGCAGCGGCGGCACTCACTCCGCCGATGCTCACGTTGGCCGCCGCGGGAATCGGCGAGGTGCAGCTCGATGGCTTCCGCATCCGGCGCATCGAGGTGCCGGTGCCGGAGCTTCCGCCGGCGCTCGAAGGGCTGAGCATCGCTCACGTGACGGACTTTCACGTCGGGCGCTTCACTCGCGGGCGTGTCCTCGAACGCATCGTCGAGGAGACGAACCGGCTCGATGCGGATGTGGTCGCGCTGACGGGAGATTTCATCAACCACTCGCTGCGCGATCTCCCCGCGGCGCTCGACATCGTGCGGGCACTCCGCGCGCGGCACATCGTCGCGGCGTGCGAGGGCAATCACGATCTCATCGAGGATGCGCGCACCTTTCACCGCGAGGCGGAACGCGGCGGCATGCCGCTGCTGCGCGGCGAGAGTGCGACGGTGAACATCCGCGGACAGCGCCTGCAACTTCTCGGTCTGCCTTGGAACCAGAGTGTCTCCGGGATGCGCGACAGCGCCGCAGCGTTGCTCTCGCGGCGCGATCCCTCCGCGTGGCCGCTGCTGCTGGCGCATCATCCGCACGCGTGGGATTTCGCGGGCGAGATTCCGCTCACGCTCGCCGGACACACGCACGGCGGGCAGCTCATGCTCACGGAGCGTCTCGGCGCGGGATCGCTTTTCTTTCGCTACTGGAGCGGCCTGTACTCGCGGCCCTCGGGCGCGCTCGTCGTCTCGAATGGCGTGGGCAATTGGTTCCCGGTCCGCATCCAGGCCCCGGCGGAAATCCTTCACCTCACGCTCCGACGCGCCAGTTTGCCAAGAGCGTGACGCTGCGAGTATCAAGCGATCCATGACTTCCGAAAAACAGCGCGGCTCGACGCTGCCGCGCATCGCGGTGACGATGGGCGATCCCGCCGGCGTTGGCCCCGAGCTTTGCCTGCGGCTACTCGCGGATGCGGATATTGCGCGCGAGTGCATTCCCGTGGTCTTCGGCGATGCCGCGCTGCTGCGTCGCGTGGCGGGAAAGATTGGCGGTCAGTTTGCGGCTCCGACCATCGCGCTGCACGAGTGGCCGGCGGCGGCGCGCGGTGTGGCTGTTCCGAGTGTCCTCGATTTTCAAAATGCAGATGCGGCCGGCGTGCAGCCGGGGAAAGTCAGCGCGGCGTGCGGCCAGGCGGCGTTTCGCTACGTCGTCGCAGCGATTGACGCGGGGCTGCGCGGTGAGGTGGATGCGGTTTCGACAGGGCCGTTGAACAAGGAAGCGCTGCACGCGGCAGGGCACAAATATCCCGGCCACACGGAAATTTTCGCGGAGCGCATGGGCGTGGCGCGCTCGTGCATGATGCAGTACTCCGAGGAGATCACCTGCAGCTTTGTGACGACGCATGTGGGCTACGCGGAGGTGCCCGCGCTGCTCACGCAGGAACGCATCCTCGAGGTGATCGATCTCACCGCCGCCGCGCTGCGCCGCATCCGCGGGCGCGAGCCGAGGCTGCTCGTGTGCGGGCTGAATCCGCACGCAGGCGAAGGCGGACTTTTCGGCGGACGCGAGGAGGAACGGATCATCGCACCGGCGATCGAGGCCGCACGCGCGCGCGGCTGCGAGGTGACGGGGCCGGTGCCGCCGGACACGGCATTCACACCGGCACGGCGGCGCGAGTTCGACGCGGTGGTCTGCATGTATCACGATCAGGGTCATATCCCGGTGAAGATGATCGCATTTGACTCCGCGGTGAATACGACGCTCGGCCTGCCGGTCACGCGCACGAGCGTGGATCACGGCACGGCATTCGACATCGCGTGGCGCGGCATCGCAAGCCCGGGCAGCCTTTTTTCCGCCGTGCGGCTCGCGGCGAGACTCTGCCGCACCGATCCGCGCGCGGCGCGGTGACTCACGGCTGGATCGTCTTCTCGAGGAAGCGCCTCACCGCGGCCTCCGCCTGCTCGGGGCCGGCGACATCGGAGACGGCGACTTCGATGGCCTGCTGTCCGGCATTGCGAATGCCGTTGCGCACATCCTCGATCCGGCGCGTGACGGTGAGATCCTCCGCGGTGCTCTGCGATCCGTTCTTGGGCGGGCGCTGTTCCCAGAGGCAATAGAAGACGTAGAGCATCTGCTCGCGCGCGCGGAAAGTGTACGCGCGGAAGGGAAGGTTGACGCCGTTGATCCGCATGGGGCGCAAGCCGAGATCGCCCGTCATCACCGCGCCCGCGGCGGGGAGACATAACTCCGGGCCGTGTGAGCGCGCGAGCTGGACCGACGTGCGGCCTGGCGCCCAGCGCAGCAGGATCATCGCCCAGCGCGCGCCCTGCCCGTCGGCCCAGACTGCGGAACGCGCGTCGGTGTATTTCAGAATGGTGCGCGTGATGTCGCTGAATTCGACGTCGCGAAATCCCTTCTCTGCGACTGGCCACTTCACGGTCCACGCAGGCACCTGTGGCGAGCGCGACTCCGCGGCGCGGTACCACATCTCGGTGCCGGCCTCGATGATCACGAGCCAGGCCGCGAGGGCGATGAGGATGCCTCTGGCGGGCGGGGCGGCTGCGCGGAGGAGCCCGGGATCGAGCGACGTCTCCTCGGTCTCGGCGCGCTTCGGATTCAGGATCGCACAGAGGATGCCCACGCCCACGAGACTGCCCAGAAGCACGGCCATGCCGACATTGTCGTGCCATTTGGCGACGGCGTCGGTGCCATGTTTTGCGCTCACCCAGACGAGAAAATAGGCGCGGCTCGCATTGCAGACGAATGCGACGCCGAGGCCGCCCGCGAGGAGGACGATGCGGCGGACGATGCCGAACCGGAGAAGTTCGCCCATGAAGAGCGCGATCATCAGCGTGGTCTGGAGCGAGCGCACACCGCTGCAAGCCTCCTCGACGCCGACCTTACCGGTGCTGATCTGGATGACGTTGCCGATCTGCTTGGCGGGAATCCCCGCCCAACTGAGCGCCTCGACGCAAATCGCCGTGACCGAACTCATGAGCCACTGCACGAGCGATTGCTCCAGCGGCACCGGCCACGGGACGGCGACGAGGAAAAAGGCGACCGCAAAAGCAAAATGCCGCAGCCACCCTTTGCCTCCCGCAAAATAGACGACGGCCAGCGTCAGCGCGACGCAGACTCCGCCCATCGCCCAGCCGAGCAGCCGCCAGTCGGGCGCGGATTCCTGGATGAGGCGCACGGGCGCCAGCAGGAGGGCGAGCACGATCACGGCGAACGCCATGACCTTCCGCGAGCGCGAACCCTGCGCGGGCGGGCGGCGCTTCCACCGCTCCATGAAAAGGTATGCGGCGAGGCACGGAACCGTCCAGCCGTAGGTGTACTGCGGATTGATCGTCCACTCGACCCGGAACTGGCGGACGGCCAGCAACCACAGAATGCCGAGCACGGCGAAGACCGGCCACCACGGCGCAGGCTCCGCACGTCCCGCGACGGGGACTTCTTCCGATGCGCTCACTGCTTCCGCCACTGTTTGATGAGTTCCTTTTCCTCCGGGCTCAGATCATCCCAGCGCAACGCGGCCACCTCCGCCGATGCCTCATCTGTCAGGCCGTTCGCACCCAGCACCGCCGCGTGGACGGCGCGCTGCGAAGTCGCAAACCGATCCCAGGGAATCTGAAGCCCCTGATAGACGGACAGCGCGGCGGCGGGATCCTTCGTGCGAAGCCTCGCCAGCGCCAGCGTGGTGAGATGCGAAAGGGTCCTCGGCGAACGGGTGACGAGATCCTTCGCAAGGGCGAGCGATTCATCCACCGACTTGCCCGCGAGGAGATTGAAATAGGCGAGATCGTTTTTCACGGAGTCATCCTGCGGCCAGCGTTCGTGCATCTTCTTCAGCGTGTCGCGCACCATGAGCATGTCGCCGCGGGTTCCGGCAATTTTCAGCAGGCCCTCCATCGCGAACCGGGCGGTGTTCGCATTCGCGGTCAGCGAACGGAAGGCGTTTTCCGCCTGTTCCGTGCGCCCATATTTTTCTGCGCAGAGTGCAATCCTCCTCATCTGTTCCGGCGAGGGGCCTGCGGCGAGGTGTGCCCGCTGCCAATGCAATTTTGCCGCGGCCTTGCTCCCCATTTCCTCCGCCGACAGCGCGAGATATAGTTCCTTGATTGCAGTGTCGAGCGGCACGTCTTTCATCTCAAGGATGCGTTCGGCCTCGCTCCATCGCCCGAGGCCTGAGAGGGCATCGAAACACAGGAGCAGCATGTCCTGGCGTTTGAACGCCTCTTCCACCGGGATGAGCGCCAGCATCCGCTCGTGTTCGCGGTGGACGTTCAGCCACATGCCGAAGGCGCACCGTGCGGCGGGGGCGGCGTCCCGGTATTTTTTCACCGCGTCGTCGAGCTTCGCGGCGCGTTCGGCGGGGTGGAGATCGAGGTCGAGGTTCAGCGCGAGGATCCGATGCTGGTCAGTGGCGAGCGGATGCTGCTGCAAAAGCTGCATTACTTTTCCGGCCACCTCCGGTGAAATGCCGTGGAGGGTGCCGAGTTGCCGGAGCGCCTCGAGCCCTTCGCGCGAACTTTCCGCACCCAGTTCAAGCATCGCGCGGGTGCCCTCCTCACGGAGCGCCTCCGTGCCCGCGGAGACTTTCAGCAGTGCCTGGAGGAGCCGGCCTTCGTGGCTCTCCGGCTCGACCTTCACTGCCTTCGCCGCAAATTCCCGCGCACGCTCGCCGTTGCCCTCGACCGCCGCCCATCGCGCCGCCAGCCGGAAAAGCGCGCCTTCCGAAATGTTTTCCTTCAGGAGTCCCTCGATCTCATTTCCCGCGTCGGCCACGGCACCAGCGACGAGGAGATCCTCCGCGTACGCACGGCGATCCTCGGGCCGCATCGCGCCCGCGGCGCGGAGTTGCCGCCAAAGCGGGATCGCCGCAGCCGGCTGCCCGACGAGCCGCTGCACCTTTGCCGCGACTCGGATCGCCGCGGGCTCGTCGTGCTTCGTCTGGTACGCCGTCCGGGCCTGGTCCACTGCTGCCTCGATGTTTCCCGCAAAAAGTTCGGCCTCCGCCTTTGCCGCCAGTCGCCGCGAACGGACCCCCTGCCCCCAACTGTAGATCGTGCCCCACTTCACCGCCACGACGCCCAGCATCAGCATCAGGAAGACGACAACCGCCAGCCAAGTGCGACGGCGTTTGCGCGCTTCCTGAAGCTCCGGGGCGAGTAGCGTTTCGAGATGCTGCACGGCGATGAATTCGGCGACATATTAGCTTCTAAAGCTTGTTCCTGCCAATCTTACTTTGCGGTCTGCGGGACCTTCGCGTGCGCCTCGAAAGGGAGTTGCCGCACGGACGCGTTCACATCCCGCCGCTTTTGGCGCGCGCATTCAGGAGCACCCAGAGCAGCCATGCGGCAAAAATTCCGCTCCAGCCGGTGCAGACATCGTCGAGCGAACTGGTGCGGCCCGGGATCCATATTTGCACAGTCTCGATCACGCACACGAGGGCGAGCAACCCGACAAGACGTGCGAGCCGCGTGGCGAAGATCGCTGACAGCAGGCTGGTGCCGGAAGCGTCGGGATCCCTCTCGACGAGGAACACCACGGCGGCAAAAAAGCCGAAGGCAAAAACATTGACGATACCGTCGTGCTCGGGCGCAGCGAGCCAGCGATAGACCGGCAGCGGAACGATCCAGAATCGCGTGTGGCCGGAATTTGGCATCAGCGCGAGATAGGCGATCATGAGGGTGGTGCCCACAAGCAGCAGGCGGAAAAACGTCCGTCTGCGTCTGCGAATCGCAGGATCACTTTGCCTCATGCCCGCTCCCATGGGCCGTCCGGCGTCGGGAGTGTTCACTTCGGCCCGGTGCCGGATGGCGTGTCGCCGCCGCCACATTTCGCCTGCTGCTTGAGTTCATACGTCTTCGCGACGCTGAGGAATTCATAGAAGCCGTGGAGGCGTGCAAAATAGAAACCTTCGCGTCCGTCGAGGAAACCACGCTGCACGACATAGACGTAGAGGAATCGCTGCAGCCCGCGGAAAGGCAGCATCTGCGACCACTGCTTGAGTTTCCGGCGAAGGCCGACCCCACCTTTTTGAAGATGCCCCGTGCCCGCGCGGAGGTAGCGATCGAGGGCCACGCGGGCCTCCCAATTCGAGTAGCGGTTGTGCTTCTCAACAAAGACGGCGACCGACGGAAACGCGTAATGATCCATCTCGCAGCGCAACCGCCCGGTCTCGCCTTGCACGACGACGTGCTCGTGGACTTCGTTGTCGCCGCTCTGCGTGTCCACGTCGGTGAGTTTCTCGTGGCATCCGAGGCGGTGTTTGAAAAGGCGCAGGTTCCAGTTCGGGTAGTACGCGTGGCGCAGCCATTTTCCCATGAACATGAACCGCCGGTTGATCCAGTAGCCGCTCATCGCGTGGTTCGCGTCAGTCACGATGGCGCGGAATTCCGCCTCGGCCTCGGGCTGCATCACCTCGTCCGCATCGAGGATGAAAACCCACTCGTGCTTGAACGGCAGATTTTCCAGCGCCCAGTTTTTTTTCTTCGGCCAGGTGCCTTTGAAATGAAACTGCACGACCGTCGCGGCGGCCTTCTCCGCGATCTCCTGCGAGCCGTCCGTGCTCTGCGAATCCACGACGAAAATTTCATCCGCCCACGCGACGGAAGCCAGGCAGCGCGGGAGATTTGCCGCTTCGTTTTTGATCGGGATCAAAATCGAGACTGGGACGCGGGCGGCGCTGCTCATGATCAAATGCCGTCGTGCGAGACTCTGCTTTATTCAGACTGCGGCGGGCAGCGCCTTACCCGGCTTGGTCGCCACGAATGGCCCGAGGCACAGCACGTCCATGCCCGTCCGCTCGTAGCACGCAATGGCCTGCGCCGGCGTGTCCACGATCGGCTCGTTTTCGTTGAAGCTCGTATTCAGCACCACGGGCGTGCCGGACTGCCGCGCAAATTCGCTGATGAGGCCGTGATATTTTTCGTTCTGAGACCGCTTCACCGTGTGCAGGCGCCCCGTGAAATCCTCGTGGCACACCGCCGCGAGTTCGGTGCGCTTGTCGGCGCGGATTTTCACGACGTGCATCATGAAGGGACTCTCCACGTCCTGCTCGAAATAGTTCTTCACCTCCTCCGCGACAATCGAGGGCGCGAATGGACGGAAGGCTTCGCGGCGTTTGATCTTCGCGTTGATGAGATCCTTCATGCCCGGCCAGCCGGGGTTCGCGACGATGGAGCGGTTGCCCAGCGCGCGCGGGCCCCACTCGCTGCGGCCCTGGTACCAGCCCATCACATGGCCGGATTTCAGATGCGCCGCACCGCGCTGGTAGAGCGCATCGCCGTCGAAACGCTCGTATGAAAGTCCCGCAGCTTTCATCGCCGCCTCGCACTCCGCGGCGGAATATTCCGGCCCCCACGAGGCGTGATCGATCATCGGCGAGCGTGGCTTTTTCAGCACAGAATTCCAGACGTGCAGCGCCGCGCCGATCGCCGTGCCGTCGTCGGATGCGGCGCACTGGATGTAGGATTTTTGAAAAGGCGTCTCGCGGCGGATGCGCGCGTTGCACACGCCGTTCAGCGCGCAGCCGCCGGCCGTCACGAGATTTTCCGTCGGAAATTGCGAGTGAAGCGTGGCCAGCAGCTCCAGCACGATCTGCTCGAAATATTTCTGGCACGATGCGGCGAGATCCTTGTCGCGCTGCGTGAGTTCGTCGCCGCGCTTCCGCGGGGTGCCGAGTTTTTTCACCAGCTCATCTGTGTAGAGTCGCGCGAGGATGATCTCGCCCTTTTCATTGATACACTCCTCGAACGTCCCGCCGCTCGCGCGGATGTAGCGCTCGTCGAGGCGGTAGTTCCCCTTCCCGTCCGTCACCACGAACTGCTTCAGCGCATCCACGTATTTCGGTTCGCCGTACGCGGCGAGCCCCATCACTTTGTATTCCTCGCCGAAGTGGTCGAAGCCGATGAACTGGCAGATGCCCGTGTAAAGGTAGCCGAGCGAATTCGGGACGAAGAACCGCTGCAGCGGCGTGATCGTGTCGCCTTCGCACTTCGCGAGCATCGTGGAGACAAAATCACCGGAGCCGTCGTACGAAAGCCCCGCCGCGGAATCGAACGAGCTGGAGTAAAACGAACTCGCAAGATGCGCGAGGTGATGCTCGACATCCACCTGCTGAAACCGGCAGTCCGCGCGGCCCACATCGCACGCCTTCGCCACCTGATCGCCGAGGCTCTCAAATTTCGTGCGCCGTTTCAGAAACGAGGCAACGGCTTTTGCCGAACGAATCGGACTCGAAATGACGCGCCGCATTTTCGCCGACTTGTTCGCATTGCTGTCATGCCCGACGGCGACAAAATCCACATCCTTCACCGTGGCTCCCGCCATCGCGAGCACCCGCCGGATGGCCTGCGCGGGGAAGCCGGCGATGTGCTTGAAACGGATGCCGAGGCGCTCCTCAGCAACGGCGGCGACAAGCTTTCCATCCTGGAGGATGCAGGCGGAGGCATCGGGGTGGTAGGCATTGATTCCGAGAATGAGGGACATGAATTTTTCTTGGCGAGCTGAGTGGGGTGACTCGCAGCATGGCCTAAAAAAAGCCGCGCCATCGAGGAGGTCGTCACAAAAGGCAATTCCCACGCCATAAGGCCCTTTTCCCGTCAAGCGATTCGGCTTCGTGGACAGGGCTCACGCAGCAAAATCGTCTGGCACCCGGAGAAGTGGAAAATCTGGAGACGCCGGAAGACGCCTGCGGCCGGCTCAACATTGAACATCGAACGCCTAACTCTTAACGCGGAACGAAGCCGTCCCGTCCCGGGCGAGACCGGAGGCGGGGCGCCTCCGAGACATATTGCGACGAGGGCGTCGCAGCCACGGATGCAGGCGTCATCACTCGTCACTCGTCATTCTGCATTGGTTGAATGGCCGATGTTGGATGTCGGATGTTCCCCCACCACCCGGATCAGCGCCTCCGCGGCGCGCGTGACCTCGAAGCGCGCCTGAAAACATGGCTGGGAATTTTTTCGCATGGCGTCCCTTTCCAGCGCGGGAAGCGCGAGCCATTTTTCGAGCAGGCGAACGGTGCCGGGTTCGTCATCCTCGTCCACGATCCCCGCCCGATCCGTTTCGATTTCACGCCAGATGTTCACCTTGTTGGAAATGAGCACGGGCGTGCCGCACGCGAGCGCCTCGGCGACGGCGATGCCGAAATTTTCCTGGTGCGACGGGAGGACGAACGCCTCGGCCAACCGCAGCAGGCCCCACTTCAGATCGCCCGTGAGCATGCCTGTCCACACGATGCGCGCAGCGATGCCGAGCTGCTGCGCGAGTGCGCGGAGGCCATCGCCGCAGCCGGCCTGATCAGGGCCGGCGAAGACGAGCCGCAACGACTCGTCGGACGGCGCGATTTTTGCAAAGGCGCGGATGAGGAGGTCGCATCCTTTTTTCTCGTGGACGCGGCTGAGGAAAACGAGCGAGCGCTTTCCGGCCAGTTCCGGAAACCGGTGGAGCACGGCTTGCTTCTGCGCGTCCGCATCGCCCGTCGGCGTGGCGATTCCGTACGGCACCACGATTTCATGGCACCGGTAGAGCCAGAACGATTCGCGGGCCGCACGGCGCTCTTCCTCCGAGGTGAAAAACACGGCCTTCGCGTCACGCAGCATCCGGTAATCCGCCCACGGCCAATAGAGCCATTTCTTGAGGTGCTTGAGCGGATAGGCGCGCTTGAACCACGGATCCAACATGCCGTGCGGAAAGACAAAATATGGCGTGTCACTCTCGCGCAGCGCGCGCCACACCCCGAACCCGCTGTACTGCCAGAGTCCGCTGACGATCACCGCATCGTACTCGTGGCCATGCTCCTTGAGCCACGGTACAAATTTTGCCGCGTATCCATAGCCGGAACGCACTGGCCCCATCGCATGAACTTTCACGGGGCATTCCTTCACCCACGCATCATCGGGCGAATCCAGCGAGACGATCTCTGTCTCATGTCCCACCGCGTGATGGACGCGCGCCACCTGCTTGATGCCCTCGATCGGGCCTCCCCCGGCGGGATTGACGGAACGGATCGAGCGAAGGAGGCGCATGAGGAAAATTTAGGATTTAGGATTCAAGATTTGCCGCCTCGCGAAAACGCAGTGCGTGCAGACCACCGAAAATGGCCGGGCCTCCGAAATCTTAAATCTCAAATCCTAATTCTTAAGTTCCAGCTCCCTCACCCCGACCTCGCTCGCATTTTTTCTTAGGTAATGTCCGAGGATCACGAGCGACCAGAGTCGGGTCCAATGAATTTTGCCGTCCTCAAATTCCGTGCGAATCCAGTCCACGGCACCCGGCGCGAGCAGCCGCCGGCGTTCGACTTCGGCCAGTCCGTCGAGCTTGAATTCCTTCAGCGGGCCGCGCATCCACGCATCCATCGGCAGTGCAAATCCCATTTTCTTCCGCTGGTAAACCTGGTCTGGGAGCAGGTCCTTGCAGGCTTCGACGAGCAGGCCCTTCGTGATCCGGTAGCGCGTTTTCTCCTCCGCGGGCAGGCTCAGCACGTAGTCAATCAGATCCGTGTCGAGGAATGGCACGCGTAGTTCCAGCGAGACCGCCATGCTCATCTGGTCGGAGTCGCGCAGGAGCGTCTGGCACATGTACACCGACATCTCCGCCCAACTGATCTTGGCAAAATCATCGCCAAGCTCCGGCGACGGGAGCGGGCGCAGCGGGCTGACGGGCAGGCCCGCCTTGCGCAGCATCGCATCCGTCCACAGCCTGCGACGCCAGATCGCGATCGCCATGAGATCTGCGCTGGGGAGATCCGCGATCCGCTCGCCGATTTTCCCGAGCGCACGCGCGATCCGGCGCATCCATTGCGGCATCGCCGCGAGGCGTGTCAGGATCGGCGCGTCGCGGAAGCTGGGATACCCGCCGAAGAGTTCGTCGCCGCCGAGTCCCGAGAGCGCCACCTTGATGCCGGATTCGGCGACCTTTTTTGAGACGATGTAGGTGTTGATGGCGTCCTGCGATGGCGCATCCATGCGGCTCACCGCCTCCTGCACGAGCCGGAGGATTTCCTCCTCGCCCAGTTCGATCCGATGGTGGTCGGTCTGGTATCGTTTCGCGACGATGTCCGCGATCTGCGTCTCATCGAAATCGCCTTCCGAAAAGCCAACGCTGAAGGTCTGGAGTTTTCCCGCGCCCATCGCCCGCGAGGCGAGCGCCGTGATCACGGAGGAATCAATCCCGCCGCTCAGGAACGAAGCCACGGGCACGTCGGCCATCATGTGTTCCTCGACGGCGGTTTCCAAAAGCTTCCGCACGCGCTTTGGCGCATCGTCCGCGGATGACAGCGGGTAGGATTTCCGCGGCCAGTAGTGCTCTGTGTGAATGGTCGTGTCGGCATCCACCGTCATCAGGCTTCCGCTCGGCAGGATGCGGGTCCGCGGAAAGATGAAGCCATCCTCGGGACACGATCCCCACTGGAGATAGGAGCTCACGCTGCGCCGGTCATAGAGCGGCCCCGTGTCCTCGAACAGTGCGCGGGCCTCGGATGAAAAACGCAGCACCCCTCGCGATCGGGAGTAATACACCGGCTTGATCCCGGAAGGCCCGCGCGCGACGAAGATGCCCTTCGTCGCGGCGTCGTAAATCACAAAGGCAAACATGCCCTTCAGCCGCGTGAGCATCGCCTTTCCCCAGAGCCGGTAGGCGACCAGCAGCGTCTCCGTGTCCGAAGTCCCCGCCCATTTTACATCCGCATCGCGCATCTCCTCGCGCAGCCTCTGGTGGTTGTAGATCTCGCCGTTGAAAATGATCACATTTCCCGTCTCGGGATCGTGCATCGGCTGCGCACCGGTGGGCGACAGATCCACGATGGCAAGCCGCGTGTGCCCGAACCAGATTTTTCCATCCGGCGAAGTCCACTCCCCCTCCGCGTCGGGGCCACGATGCCTCAGACAGCCGAGATTCATCGGCGTGGCAGAGCCGTCGGCGACGATTACAGCGGCGATTCCACACATGTTTGGGAGGGCATGAAGATCTTAATCATGAGTGAGATGCACGGAACTGCGCGAAAATTTTTAGTCATCTTTTAAACACGATGCCCGTGCAAGCACCCCCTGGTAGAGCGCCACGTAGTTCTCGATCATCCGAGTGGTGGAATACTGCGCCGCATTGGCGATTCCGCCTTCGATCCTCGCCTGCCTCCGCGGGCCATCCTCGTACAGCACGTTGAGCAACACATCAAGCGAGCCACCGAAATCTTCCGGTTGGAGATACGCGGCCGCCGTCCCGCCGATGTCATTCATCGGCCCGCGATCCGTGGTGACCACGCGGCAGCCGCACGCCTGCGCCTCGATGATTGGCCAGCCAAAGCCCTCCTGCAATGACGGGAAAAAGAGCAGCTCCGCCGCCGAATAAACCGCGCACAGATTCTCGTGCTGAATCCCCCCCAATTCCACCACACGATCCGCCATCCCAGCCTCCGCGATCCATGTCTTCAATTCCGCACCCAGCGGCCTGCCGACCATCACCAGCCACAGATCCGCCTGGTCGGACGCGCGCTGCAATTCTCCGAACATTTCCACGACCGCGCGACGGTTCTTGTACCACGAGTCGTCACCCACATGGAGGAGGTAACGCGCCTGCGCCGGCAGCGCCTTGCCCGCCGCACCCGCGAGACCGAGCACCCGCGCGCGGGCCTCGTCCCCCGGCAGCGGATGAAAAGGCGCATTCAATCCGATCTTTGCGACTGAAGATCGCGAGGCCGCCCCCTCGACGATCCGCGAAAGATCGGCATGGGTCGCAGGCGAGACACATGTGATCGCACGTGCGCCCTCCAGCCCGCGCACCACGAGCCACTGCAAGATGCGCCCGGACCAGCGCGTCCGATTCTGCGGGATCTCGCCGCGGGCGGAACGCACGGCCAGCAGGTCGTGGCACGTCACGAGATGCGGCACGTCACGCAGCGCGCGCGTATAAAATGCGTTCGAGTGATCGCAGATATGGACGATGAACGCAGGCTCGCCATTTTTCCCCGCCTCGCGGATCGCGCGCCTGAGCTGGCCGGGGAAGACGAGGAACTTGTCGAGATAGCCCAGCCACTTCCCGAGACCTCCCGCGCCAGGGTGCAGCCGTCCGAAAAACAGCTCCGGGCGGATCATCCACACGTCCATCCCAGCCTTCGCCAAGCCCTGCGCGATGACGGTGGCAAAACGCTGCATGCTCTGCTGGCCGTCCGGTTCGTAGTTTGCAATCAGGATGACGCGCAGCTTCGATGTGCCCTTCCCACGCGGCCCGGCGGCGTCGCCCGTCCGCGAGTCGGACACGCTGGGAACCGGCGTCCGCACCGCGGGCCACGTGCGTACGCCGCTCTCCAGCCCGTCCCGGATCGCCTTCGCCCCCATGGCCCTCGCGGTCTCGCTCCGCGCGGAGACGCCACGCCGCGCCAGTTGCTTCACCACCGCCTCAAAAACCTCGTCCACGGTGATCGAGAGGATGCAGAGCTTCGCATTTGAAACGCACTCCTCCAGCCCGCAATCCCAGCACGGGGTCTTATGGTAGAGCACGATGTGATTGTCGCCGCGCGGGAACCACTCGCCGGGCTTCGCGCGTGCGGAGAAAATCGCGACGCACGGCACGCCCATCGTCGCGGCGAGATGCATCGGCCCGCTGTCGTGGCAGACCATGACGGCGGCATGCCGCAGCACCGCGGCACTCACGCGCGGCGAAGTCAGGCCGCAGAGGTTCGCCTTCGGCCCCTTCCAAATTCCCATGAGCCGCTCCGAGCGTTCCCACTCCTCGGTCACTCCGAGCAGGACGAGCGGCAGATCGGGGAATTCCGTGGCGAGACGCTGCAAGAGATCCGTCCAGTTGCCCTCCTCCCAATCCTTCGCAGTCATCTTCGTGCCCGCGCTGACCGCCAGGAATGACGACGAAATCCCATGCCTGCCCAGCAAAGCCTCCGCCTCCGCATTCTCCTCCGGGCTGAGCCGCATGTCCCATGCCCGCGGATCTTTTACATCCATCTCGCCGAGCACCGCCAGCGCCTCCAGTGCGCGCGATGTCCTCGAGGTGTAAAGATTCGTCCCCGGGATCGGCAGGCTTTGCAATGTGGAACGCGACAAGGGAACCCCGACCACATGCCGGATCCCACACGAGCGGAAAAAAAGGAAATCGCGGATGCTCGTCAGCACGCCACCCTTCGGAGACGCCAGATACACGAGGCAGTCGTAAGCGCCCTCCTTCAGCGATTTTCGCAGCCGGACGAGGCCGTCGAAATTCCGCATCGAGACCGGATACCTCAGCACATCGTCGTAAAAGCCTGCACCCCCGAGGACAGCCTCCATCGGCGCAGCCTTGGCATGGACCGGGATGTTCGTCAGCAGCGTGATGTGCGCCTTCGGAAACGCCTTCCGGACAAGGTGGAAAGCCGGCAGCACGACCAGCGTGTCGCCGAGACTGCCGAAGCGGTACACGACGACGCGTTTGAACTCGCTGAAAGGGCGGCTCACAGGAACGTCGGAAGTTGTGGCGGGGTAAATGTCACAGCGGGAGCGGACAGGCAGCGTCTCATGGCGTGTTTCGCAGCGAATCTCAACTGCATTTCACTCCTGCGGAAAAGCCTCCCCGCTCCAATCGGATCCGCACAGCCTCATGCACTTCGTCGACAGT
>JANXZI010000174.1 GCA_025355595.1 Spartobacteria bacterium | reverse complement strand
TTGTCCACCGGCGCATCCGTGATCACGGAATTGCCGCTCGGCCCATGCTTCGCCGTCGTGCGGAGCTGGCCGTCGTAGATCATTTCGATTTCGACAAAGTGCGGTTGCATGTCCGCGTCCGTAGCGGCGCGCGGTGCGGTGGGCGAGACGATTTTCCCGGCAGCAAGCGAGTGCGGTGGCAGCGGTGAGGCGATGGGTTTATTTTCGAGTCCGCCGGTGATTGGTGAGAGGTGACTGGTGTTCCGGTCTTCAGGATGCAATCAGGGCCGCGCACCAGTCACTTCTCACCAGTCACCAATCACCCTTACGCACGTTCGATGAAATCCTCATTTCACGCACGGCTCGGCCCTGGGGCGCGCACCCTGCCTACTTCAGCAGCTTCTCGATCTTCTCCGCGAGATCGCCTTCCGGATTTGTCTCCACGAGCATCCCCTCCTTGTTCACGAGCCACGTCGTGGGGATCGCAGTGATGCAGAAGCGGTGCGCGATTTCATTGTCCCATCCGCGACCGTCAAAGGACTGCGGCCAAGTGATCTTCTTCGACTTCAGCACGCGCTTCAGCGCCGCCTCGTCCTCGTCGAGCGAGATGCCGATGATCTCGAATCCGCGCTCGTGCAGCTTCGCGTACGCGGCGCTCACCTTCGGCAGTGCCGCCATGCACGGCCCGCACCACGTCGCCCAGAAATCCACGAGCACGACTTTCCCGCGCAGCTTCGCCATGTCCACCTCGGTGCCGTCGAGCGCCTTGAATTTCAGCTCGATCGGCTTGCTCTTCAGCTCCGCCATCGCCTTCCGTGCGACCTGCTTTTCCTTCGCCATGCCGGCGATCACCTCGTCCTTGTGCTTCGCGAGGACGGCGAGCAGCGTCTCCGCGCGCGCGGGCGCGAATTCCTCGACCATGCCGAGGTGCAGTTCCTCCAGCGAGGCGTTGTCACCCGCGTCGGGAAAATCACGCCAGTGCGTCGCGAGCAGCTTCTCCCAGTCGCCGAGCTTCAGCTTCTTGTCGCCGACCTGTTCCGCCATGAGCGTGAGCTGCTGCACGCTTGCTTCGGACTTCACGTCCGCGGTCGCATCCTGCGCCGCGAGGATCGCCTCGAACATCGCGCCCGCGGATTTCCCCGCGGGCGGCGGCAGGCCCGCCTCCTCGTGGACAGGCAGGTTCACCGCCTCGAGCAGCAGCACCTTCCACCGCAGCGGATCCTCGGGAAAGCGCCTGCGGAAATCCGCCGCGAGCCGATCGAATCGCTCCATCTTCTTTTTCAAAATCGCCGCGAACTGCCCGGGCGACACGACCGTCGCATGCTCATCGTCATCGTCGAAAAGCCCGTCGAGCTGCGACACGATCTCCGTCGCCGTGAGCGGCGCGGGTTTTTCCGCCACCGGTTTTTCCGCGCGGAGCAGACAGGTGAATGCGAACAGCAGAAGCGCGGCGAGTGCGGAGGTTTTCACAGCGGCGAGTATGGCCCTCAGGATCCGAATTGCAAAGGTGCACGCAGGGCGCAACGCGGCGGCCATCAAGCGTAGCGCCGACGCGTCCTTGGACACGCTGGGTGCGCGCACATCTTTTCCGCCGACGCTTCGTCGGCGCTACGACACGAGCCCGAGATTCCGCACGATGGCGGTCGTCGAGGCCGCCTTGTTCAGGGTGTAAAAGTGGAGGCCTGGCACGCCGGCCTTGAGCAGCACGCGGCACTGGTCGGTCGCATACTGGATGCCAAATTTCGCCGCGCCCTCGTCGTCGTCGCCGATTTCATTGAGCCGTTTCAGCAATCCCTCCGGCAGCCGCGCGCCGCACATCTCGGTGAATTTCTTTGTCTGCTTCGCCGAGGACACCGGCAGCACGCCGGGGATGATCGGCACCTTTACCTCATGAATCGAGAGGTAATCGTGGAAGCTGAAAAAATCCACGTTGTCGAAAAAGAGCTGCGTGATGACGAAGTCCGCGCCGGCCGCGATCTTCTCGCGGAGGAAGCCCCAGTCCACGGCCCTGCCGCCCCTTTGCGCGATGTGCCCCTCGGGGAACCCCGCGGTGCCGATGCAAAATCCGCCGAGCTGCTTGATGAACTCCACGAGCTGCGACGAGTACGTGAAGCCGCCCTCGGTCGCCTGCCATTCCGCCGCGTCCGGCGGCGGATCGCCGCGCAGTGCGAGGATGTTCCTGATGCCGCGCACCTTCGCCTCGGCGAGCACGCTGGCGAGTTCGTCCTTCGTGGAGTTCACACACGTCAGGTGCATCATCGTGGTGAGCCCGTGCTCGCGCTGGATGCGGTCCACGATGCCGATAGTCTTCTCGCGCGTGGTGCCGCCCGCGCCGTAAGTCACCGAGCAATAGTCGGGCTTCAGCTCGAGCAGCGCGGGGATCGTTTTTTCGAGGAGATTTTTTTCTCCCTCGGAAGTTTTCGGCGGGAAAAATTCAAACGACACGGCGGGCCTCCCGGCGGCGCGGCAGGATTCGTGGATTTCGTGGATGAGCTGGATCATGAGGGCGTGAGCGGCTGCCAAATTGCAAATGCCGCCGGACTAAGCAACCGCCAACGCATTTTTTAAAGCCACTTTTTCCTGCGGAAAAAGATGAGCTGGCCGACGGCGATCACGATGATGAGCACCCAAAAGACGGGGTAACCCCAGCTCGTCTCCAGCTCGGGCATGTGCTTGAAATTCATGCCGTACACACCCGCCAGAAAGGTGAGCGGGATGAAGATGGACGAGATGACGGTGAGCACACGCATGATCTCATTCGTGCGCAGGCCGACGCTGGAGAGATACATATCCATGAGGCTCGTGGCCACGTCGCGGTAGGCCTCGATGAGGTCCATGATCTGCACGGTGTGATCGTAGAGGTCGCGGAGATAAATCTTCGTCTGCGGGTGGACGAATTCGCTGTCGCCGTGCAGGAGCGAATTCACCACGTCGCGCTCGGGCCACACGAAGCGGCGGAGCTGCATGAGCGTGCGCTTCAGGCTGTGGAGTTCGCCGATGGTTTCCTTGCCGGGCGCGGTGAGCACGGTGTCCTCGATCTCCTGGAGCGCCTCGCCGATTTCCTCGAGCACGGGGAAGCCGTGGTCCACGATCGCATCGAGCAGCGCGTAGGCGAGGTAGTCCGGTTTCATCGTGCGGATGTTTCCGCCGCCGACCCGGATGCGCTGGCGCACGGGGTCGAAGACATCCGTCTCGGCATCCTCCTGGATGCTGATGAGAAAATTGCCGCAGACGAAGATGCTCACCTGCTCGCCGCAGAGCGTGCGCTCCGCATCGTGGTAGATCATCTGCGCGACGATGAAGAGGTGCCCGGCGTATGCCTCCAGCTTCGGGCGCTGGCCGACGTTCAGCACGTCCTCGAGCGCGAGCGGGTGGAGGTTGAATTTCTGCCCGAGTTCCCTCAGCGCGGCGACGTCTCCGAGGCCGTTGAATTCGATCCAGCGGATTTTTTCATCCTCCGCGCCGCGACAGTCGGGCAGGTCGGCGACGCTGCTGAGGATGCGCTCCTCGCAGCCGTGCGGGCCGTATTCCATGAGCTTGATGACGACCGCGGCAGCCGCATCCGGCGCGGCATGGAGTGTGGCCGGCGCGGCGCCGGGGCGGGAGTATCGCTTCTTAAACATGCGGACGATGCAACCATCCGGCGCAAGGGCGGGCGAGCGGAATGCGACGAGGCAGCCGGGAAACCGACAAGCCTCCTGGCGCTCCTACGCACCAAGAGGCTTGCAGTGATTTTCCAAGGGCTCACGCGGCGGTCGTCATGCGGCCACCGCGGGGACCGGGGGCTCGTTAGAACTGGAGCCGGACGCCTGCGGAGACGTTGTGCGACTCCATGTTTTTCGCGCCGATGTTGCCGTCGTAGTTCACGTAGGTGGCGAACCGTTCGTTCCACAGGATCGTGAACCCCGCGCCGATGGTCAGGCTGTCGCGACCGACCGTGGTGCCGGCGACCGTGAAGGGCCGTCCGCCGAGCGTGGCGAAGTTCGACGTGAGGTTATTGCCCGTCGCGCCGGCCTCGTGCTGCCAGCCCAGTCGCAGCTCGGGCCGGAAGCCCACGCTGCCGATTTTCCCCTCGTAATACGCCCGCATTCCGATGTTCGTGCGGATGCTCTCGCTGCTCTTCCCTTGGATGGTGAGCGGGGCGAATGCGCCTGCTTCGGTGAAGCTGTCCAGGCTCGTATTCGTGTACTGGAAGCTCGCCGTCGGGCCAAACGTCAGCGCGCCGGATTTCCAGTCGTAGCCGACGGCAAACAGAGCGTTGAATTCCGTGCCATTCGGACTGCCGGTGGCCACGCTGTTGTTCGGCGTCACGCGGGTCGTCCGGTAGCTGTTGATGCCACCGCTGACGGCTGCATCCACATGGAAGTTCTGGTCAAACCACGTCGCATAGATGCCGAAAGTTCCGCCGTCCACCCCGAGGCTGCCACCGTTGACGAGGCTGGCCGTGGTATTCGCGTAGCCGAGGTTCAGGCCGATGGCGAAGTGTTCGTTCACCCGGTAATCCAGCCCCGCGGTGACTCCGCCGGTCTGGAGGTTGTAGCCGGAGGCGTTCGTGGTGCTGCCGATGTGGGTGAACTCGCCGGCCCCGGTGAGGAACATGCCCCAACGATCATCGTTCGGCGGCGCGATCTCCTTGCTGCGGCGTCCGACGGGCCCCTGCGGGCCGCCGGCGAAGCGGGTCCGGTTATCGGCAGGCGCGCTCTGAATGCCACCACCGCCCTGCGACTGGATGCGGATGTCCTCCATGCGACGCTGAAGGTTGGTGTTACTCACGTTGGCGATGGCGACGCTGATGTTGAAGATGGAGGTCAGCTCTTCAGGTGCGATCTTGTCGAGGTTGCTCTGGAGCGTGCTCAGCGGCTGCGTATCGAGGAAGTTGAGTTCCTTGATGAGGCCCGTCTTGCCCAGGGTCTTCGCTTGCAGGCTGTCGAGGGCGCCGGCGACGGCGATCTGATTCGGCGTGAAGCCGATGAACACGCCGCCGAAGGTTTGGCCGTTGAGGCCGGCGAACGATCCCTGCATAGCTTCGAGGGTCACGCTCGGGTCGGCATAGAGATTCACCACGGGCACCAGCAGCGGGGTGTTGCTGAAGGCGGAGAGCCCGATGACCGTCCCCGCAGGCAGCGGCGTGCCGGTTTTGGAACCGCCCGTGACGGTGCCGGCGACGATCAGGTTCACCTTGTCGCCGGGCTGCAGGAGGTAGCCGTTCTGCTGCACCAGCGTGATCCGACCATTGCCAGCAATGGTGCCGACGTTGCCAGTCGTGAGGATCTGATCATGGGTCACGCCAGCGGTGGTGCCGCCCACGTTGAACACCGTCGTTCCGCCGTTGAGTGCAACGTTGCCGCTGCCGATGTTCACGATGAGCGGGCCACCCACGGTCTGCAGCCTGCCGCCGTTGACCGTGAGGTTACCTGAGCCGAATGCCTTCGTGTTGCCAGCCTGCAGCGTGCCCAAGGTCAGCGTAGTACCGCCCGTGTAGGTGCTCGCGCCGAGGAGGGTGAGTGTTCCCGCGGTGGTCTTGACGACTTTGCCTGCGCCTACTCCCGGACCGGAATCCACGATGGTGCCGGTGAAGCTGCCGCTGTTCACGGTCAGAATTCCTCCCGCGGTCGCAGGACCGG
>JANXZI010000207.1 GCA_025355595.1 Spartobacteria bacterium | reverse complement strand
GGGAAAGAATGAGGACATCACCGTCGTCATGGGCGTGAACCACACGAACTACGACGCAGCGAAGCACCACATCATATCCAACGCGAGCTGCACGACGAACTGCCTCGCGCCCGTCGTGCATGTGCTGCTGAAGGAAGGCTTCGGCATCGTGGAAGGACTGATGACGACCATCCACTCGTACACCGCCACGCAGAAGACCGTGGACGGCCCGAGCAAGAAGGACTGGAAGGGCGGACGCAGCGCCGCGATCAATATCATCCCGGCGAGCACCGGTGCCGCGAAAGCCACCGCGCTCGTGTGCCCCGAGGTGAAAGGCAAGCTGACCGGCATGTCATTTCGCGTTCCGACGCCGACCGTCTCCGTGGTGGATCTCACCGTGAAGACCGAGAAGGCGACGAGCTATGCGGAGATTTGCGCGGCCATGAAAAAGGCGAGCGAGACTTATATGAAGGGCATTCTCGGCTACACGACGGACGAAGTCGTGAGCAGCGACTTCATCCACGATCAGCGCAGCTCGATCTTCGACGCCGGCAGCGGGGTGGAGCTGAACAGCACATTCTTCAAGCTCGTGAGCTGGTACGACAACGAGTGGGGCTACAGCAACCGCTGCGTGGACCTCGTGAAATTCATCGCGAGCAAAGGGCTGTAGGCCGCCGGAAAACGAGTCAGGGCTGGCGCGTCATTTTGATGCGTCAGCCCGGCTGAGCGCCAGCGCGTAGTTGCCTCACAGCGCGGAGGTCTGTAATTACCGCGCCATGAAATCGCTCCTCCTGCTTCTCGCCTTCACCGCCGCCGTCCTCGCCGACGACAACGAACTCACGACCGCCGAAAAATCGGACGGCTGGAAATTGCTTTTCGACGGCAAGGATGCCTCTGCTTTTTGGCGCGGCTACAAGAAGGATGCACTGACCGACAAGTGGGCGGTGAAGGACGGCACACTCGCGCTCACGGGCAAGGGCGGGGGAGACATCGTCACAAAGGATCAGTTCGAGAGCTTCGAGCTAAGCATCGAGTGGAAGATTTCGCCCGGCGGCAACAGCGGCATCATGTTCAAGGTGCAGGAGACCGCCGGCCCGCCATGGAATACCGGCCCCGAGGCGCAGATTCAGGACAACAAGGGCGGGCACGATCCGCAGAAGGCCGGGTGGATGTACGCACTTTATCCGGCAAATGTGGACACGACGAAGCCGGTGGGAGAATGGAACCATTTCATCCTCAAATGCCAAAAGACCGCCGCGGGCACGTTCAAGTGTGAGCATACGATGAACGGCACGAAGTACGTGGAGTACGAGATCGGTTCCGCGGACTGGAACGAGAAGGTGGCGAAATCGAAGTTCGGGAAACTCGAAGGCTTTGCAAAGTCGGCGAAGGGGCACATCTGCCTGCAAGATCACGGCAACGAGGTCGCCTTCCGCAACATCAAGATCCGCGAGTTGCCCGAAGCCAAGTAAGCGAGTTTTTCAAGCTCGCTTGGACGAGCGCAGCGAGGCGGAGACGGGTTCACGTTCTGCGTGTGTCATTTGCTCCGCGCCATCCCGCCGCCTTCGCTCATCCTCCCGTGAGAGGTGGGAAACCTCGCCTACTTTGCACCGCCGAAACTGCGAACAGCCGTCACTTCTTGCCTGCGGCCCCGGCTGGTTCTGCGGCGGGTTCCGCATCAGGCGCAGGTGGGGCAAGGGGCGGGGGTGCTGGTGCCCCGAGCTTTTCAAAGGCGTGTTCGAGCAGCGTCTTTGAGTCCGACCATTTGCCGAGCTTGTCGCTGTACATCACCACCGAAATGGCCTCGCAGCCTGCGCGGATGGCGCAGCTCACGAGCACGTGCTGCGCCGCGATCGTGTAGCCGGTCTTCACGCCAATGCAGCCGGGGAGCATCCCGAGCAGCTTGTTGTGGTTCTTCATCAGCACCAGCTCGTCGCCCCGCATCATCTTGAACTCCTGCGTCGCCACGATCTCGCGGAAGAGCGGATGCTGCATCGCAAAGCGCGCGATGAGTGCGAGGTCGCGCGCCGTCGTGAAGTGGCGCGGGTCGGGCAGCCCGTGCGGATTCGTGAAATGCGACGCCTTCGCGCCGAGTTCCTCCGCGCGTCTGGTCATCTTCCCGGCGAATTCCTTCACGCTCCCCGCATTGTCGCGCGCGAGCGCAAGCGCCACATCGTTCGCGCTTTTCAGCAGCAGGGCGAAAAGGAGCTGCCGCCGCGTGTATTCCTCGCCCGGTTTGAAATCGAGCGCGCTCGGCTCGACCTTCGTGTCCTCGATTTGGACCGTCACTTTCCGATCGAGGTCGCCCGCTTCCAGCACCAGCAGCGCGGTGAGGATCTTCGTCGCGCTCGCGGGAAATCGCATGTCGTCCGGCGCTTTTTCGTAGAGCACATCGCCGGTCTTCGCATTGAGGAGGATCGCCGATTTTGCCACGAGCGGAAGTTCGCCGGGCGCGAGCGGCGCGGGTGTCGGCGTCGGCGTGGGCTTCTTCACGCTCTTCGTGGCCGCGGGCTTTTGCGACACGGGCTTTTTCGTCGCCGCGGGCGCGGCTCCGGCGAGCAGGAGCACAGCGGAGAAAATCAGGAGCGCGCTAGTGAGTGAGGATTTGGCCATCGATCATCATCCACGCGACGGGCTGTCGGTTTGCGATCACCGCAGCGTGGACGTTGCGCATGTTTGCATCGTGCGGGATGGCAATCAAGTCAGCCAGCGCGCCGGGCTCGATTTTTCCCGCGTTCAGATTCAGCGCGCGCGCACCGTGGAGCGTGGCCATCGCGACGACATCCGCCGGGTTCAGCCACTGCTCGCGTTCGGCAAGGATGCGCATCTCGTCGAACATCGAGAGCGAGTGCGTGCTCGCGAGGCTGTCCGTGCCGAGGCAGATGTTCATGCGCAGTTCGAGCAGCTTCGCGAGGCGGAAGGGCGCGTGGCGAAAATAGCGGTGGCTGCCGGGGCAGTGGACGATGCTCGGCCGCTCGTGGCGCGGGATGCTGGCGAGGAGTGTGAGGTCCTCGTCGTCCAGCTCGTTCATGTGCGCGAGGATCCAGTGCGTGCCGAGCGCCGTGTGGTTGAAGAGATGCTTCAGCGGCGTGCGCCCATGGTGGCAGTCCTGCATCCAGCGTCCGAGGCGCAGCATGAATTCGTAGAGCTCGCCGCGCGCGTGACGGAACATCTCCCACTCCTCGCGCGATTCCGCGACGTGCGTCATCACCGGCATCCCGAATTTCCGCGCAGTCTCACTGACGCTCTCGTAGAGCGGCCCCGATGCCGTGTACGGCGCGTGGGGGCTGAGGCCGAAGCCGCCACGCCGCCCGGTGCAGGACTCGAAAAATGCGAGCATCCCGCTGGACACTTCTTCGCTCGGCACCTGATGGCGCACGTCAATCATCTCCAGGAACCACCACGTCCGCAGCGGACTCGCGGGCACGTCGTTCAGGATTTCCGGGAACGACTCGATATTCGCGACCGTCGTCGTGCCCCAGCGTTGCAGCTCCGCGAAGCCGCGCACGATCCCTGCGCGGTAATCACCCGGCCCGAGGCACCGCTTGAGCGCATTGATGCGCTGGATCCATTCCGTGAAACTCCGCTGCGGATGAATCGCGCGCCGCATCATCGTGTAGTCGAGATGGCAGTGCGCGTTCACGAGGCCGGGCAGCAGCACGCGCTCGCCGAGGTCCGTGATGTCGCCCGGATGCGCCGCGCGGATTTCCGCGAAGGGCCCGACCGCGGTGATCGTGTTGCCCGAGACGACGACCGCGCCATCCGCGATCGGAGTGCCGGTGACCGGGATGACCATGCGTGCGCGGAGAATCATAGAGCCAGTGGCGTCTCGTCCTTCACCATCTTGCGCGCGGCGGCGACGACGAAATTGCAGGCTTCCTGGCAGAGCAGGGGAAGTGCGCCGGCGGGAGTTGCATCGGCGCGGAATTTTTCCGGCGGGAGCAGCGGCACCGAGATGTTTTCGCGGATGCGCCACAGAATCGTTTTCAGGCAGCCGCCGTTGCTGCGGCACTGCCGTGCGATGAGGCGCTGCGCCTGTTCGTCGGTGAGCTTTTGCGTGATGCGATACATCCCCGTTTGCCGGGCGAGCGTGTCGTGCAGATCCACCGGCGTCACTTCGCCGTCGCGATGCGCGAGCCACACGCCGACCATCGCGGGGTAGAAATAGTCGAGCGCGAGGCAGACCGCGTGCGCATCCGGCAGCACCAGCCGCCAGCCGTGGCGCAAATTCGGCGCGGTCTTCAGGGGGCGGAATGCGCCCGCATCGTCGAGATTCGCAAGCGCACGCGCATCCTCGTATTTGGAAAATGTCGTGAGGTCTTCACGCTGTGCATCCTCGGTGTGCCGCAGCTCCCAGCCTTCGCTTGCGCGTGTGATGCAAATTTGCCCGGCAGTTTTCCCGCCGGCTTGCAGCCAGCGTTCGAGTTCCAGAGTTGTGTCGCGCATCATGCCGGGTGCCTTGCGTCGAAAGCCGCCACCTGGTCAAGAATCACCTCGGCAAACCCGGCCTCCGTGCCGATGGAACTCGCGTAGTACAGCGTGCGCCCGCGGAGGTGATACGGATTTTTTGCAAAGACGGATGTTCGGTTTGCGCTCGCCGCGCCGGGCGATTCCGTGGCGATGCCGAGCAGCACCGGGATGTCCTCGTAGCTGTGCAGCCCATCCGAGATGAAGAACGGCACCACGACGACATTCGGGCTTGTCGAGAGCTTGTCCCATTCCGAGATGAGCGGCGCCTCCTCCATGTATCCGCTCAGCACCTCGCGGTAGCGCCCGAGCGCCGCGATGCGATCCACTTCGCGCTTCGCGGCGACTGCGGAGTTTTCGTTCAGGTCCGTGCCGTGGCCGACGATGAAAAGGCTCGTCTTTTCCGGCGGCACGCCCGGCGCGATCTCGGCGGCGCGCTTCAGCAGCAGCTCCGTCATGCGCGGATGATTTCCCACCGGCTCGCAATATTTCACCACATGCCGCCCGATGCGCGTGACCCCGTCGCCGAGATCGAGTTCGCGCGGGATCACCGTCTTGGTGAAGTAGCCCTCGCTGATGAAATTCGGCACGACATACACATGCGCGCGATCCACGCAGTGCAGGATCTGGCGCAGGCTCGGCTCCTCTTTCCAAAATGCGCAATGCACCTCGCCGAACACGCCGCGCCGGCGGATTTCCTCCGCGAGCGCCCAGGTCGGCCCGCTCGAATCGGGGTTCAGCGTCGAGCCGTGTCCGGCGATGACGAGTGCGCTGTCTGACTTTGTGAGCATCGGATTTTGCGTAGGTGCTACGTTCCGCGAAGTCGAACGGTTTCATTGGCGCGAGCAGCCGTGTCGGATGCCGGCACTGTCCCACATCAATGCGCCGTCCGGAGCAGGCGCAACCTCTCGTGGCTAGCGTCGTCACGCACGTCGCGGTTCACCGCTTCGGCATATGCGTTTGCAGCGACGGCGGGCTGACGGAGCTGTTCGGCGATCTGCCCGAGCAGCCGCCACATCTCTGCGCGGAACGGGTGCCCCGTGAGCTGGCGCAGCACGTCATCGTAGGCGCGATCCGGCTTGCCGATGGCGACCAGCGTGAGCGGGTAGCGACGCCCGATGGACCAGTTGCGACCCGAGTTGCTCGCGGCGTTGCCGAGCAAACTCATCTGCGGCTTGCCTGTCTTCGCCTGTTCGATGATGGAGCGAATCACATCAATCTCGGAGCCGAACAGCGGCGAGCTTTCGGCGAGATTCAGCTCGGCAAGCGCGGTTTCGTAGTCCTTCTTTTGCAACGCCACAGTTGCGATGTTGAAATGAGCGAGCGCGAGTTTCGGGTCGAGCGCGAGCGCTTCGCGGAACAGCGCGAGGGCCTCGTCCGGCTTGCCGTCCTGCATCGCGAGCTGTCCGAGGTTGATCGTCATGCGTGCGCCGCGTCCGGCGCGTTGTGCGGTCTCCTGCACAAATGTCCGCTGGTCGTGCCAGTAGCCCTGCTGCCGCCACGTCTGCACCGCGAGAAACACGAGCCACAGCGCGGCGCACGCACGCAGCGCGGCGAAAACCTTCGGCCGCTCCGGTCCGA